>DASYKE010000095.1:0-10057 GCA_035995725.1 Burkholderiaceae bacterium
TTTTTGAGAGGTGCCGCACCGGCCAGCGCTGCAATACGCTTCGCAAATTCGCTGCTTACCTTCAACCCTTCGGTAAGCCAGACGATGTAGCGGGCGGCCTTATTGTCGCTGGCCTGCTCGATTTTCTGGACGGCACGTATCTCGTTTGCGTTGATCATGATCGGGTGATCGAGGACGTCGAGTTTGAGGCGGAAAAACGTGGGAGCCATGATGTCTCCTTGCGAGTCGGTTCTTTCATCATTCTACTCCGCGGTGCCGTTTCGCCAGAGCGGAACTCCGGCTGGCAAAATTGCTTGATCCGGCCTGGCAGCCTGCAGGAAACAGTTCTTCAAACAAAACTTATCCCCTTCCAACGAAGGGCACCGATCCACATCTTTGATTTAGGTTAAGTGTCCGGTCATTACATTCTTGGCTGATGACAGTCCCCCAATTAAAGTGGGAGTGTACTGTTGGATACGTAGAGGATACGTAGATCAGACCCATCAGCGTCAGACCCGTCAGCGACGCGAAACTTATTGATTCAGTCATTGCCGATCTGTCTTTCACGCCGATCGAGCCCATCCGGATCGAAGCGCTCGAACCTTAAAACGGCCTTCAAGGAGTCCCCATGCCTGCACTTCAGCTGAATGGAAAGTCGATTAACGTGGACGCACCGCCGGACACTCCCTTGCTATGGGTCTTGCGCGATCATCTCGGCATGACTGGAACCAAATTCGGTTGTGGCGCGGCATTGTGCGGCGCATGCACGGTGCACATGGACGGAGTGGCGACGCGCTCGTGCGTGACACCGCTGTCCGCGGTCGCGGGACGCAAGATCACCACCATAGAAGGTTTGTCCGGTCGCGTGGGCGAAACCGTGCAGGCTGCGTGGGACCGGAACCAGGTACCGCAGTGCGGCTATTGTCAGTCCGGTCAGGTAATGGCGGCGGCGGCGCTGTTGAACCAGAACGCCAAGCCGAGCGATGCCGACATTGACCAGGCCATGCAGGGCAACTTGTGCCGGTGTGGAACTTATGGCCGTATTCGCGTTGCGATTCACGACGCTGCCAAGCAGTTGGGAGGCGCAAAATGAATGCGACGACTGATTTGTCACGACGGCGCTTCCTCCAGGTGTCCGCAGTGGCCGGCGGCGGCCTGCTGGTCGGTTTCAGCTTAGGTTCGCCGGCAGAGGCGCAGACTGCGCCGGCCACGACAGCGTCCGGTGCAAGGTTCGAACCGAACGCGTGGATCAGGGTGGCCTCGGACGGAGCCGTCACCATTGTCTGCCCGCGTAACGAGATGGGACAGGACGTATACAACTCTCTCACCATGCTGGTCACCGAAGAATTGGCCGTCGATCCGCGGCGCGTCACTGTCGAGCAGGCACCGGTCAATCCGGTATACATCAACAAGATGCTCGGCGGGCAAATTACCGGCGGCAGCACCAGCGTGCGCGATGCATGGGAGCCATTGCGCCATGCCGGCGCGGCGACACGCATCGTGCTGGTAAACGCCGCAGCCGCGCAGTGGAAGGTGTCCACGACTGAGTGCCGCGCTGAAAACGGCTATGTGGTTCATGGCAATCAGAGGCTCTCCTATGGCGAACTGGCGTCCGCAGCGGCAAAACAGGCAGTGCCAAAGAATGTGCCGTTAAAGCCGGTCAACCAGTTCACGGTCATCGGCAAGCCGCTGCCGCGTCTCGACGGTGCGGACAAGGCGCGTGGCCGCACGGTGTTCGGCCTGGATGTCTCGCAACCGGGAATGCTGTACGCCGCGCTGGCCCCCTGTCCGGTGCTGGGTGGCAAGGTCGCTTCCTTTGATGCCGGCATGGCGGAGAAGCGGCCCGGCGTACGCAAGGTCGTCAATATCGGCGACGGTGTCGCGGTCGTCGCCGATCACTATTGGATGGCAAAATCGGCGCTGGCCGACCTCAAGATCCAATGGGACGAAGGCCCGGCGGCCAAGCTCGATACCGCCGCGATTTACGCAAAACTGGAGGGCGCACAGAGCGCGCGGTTCGCGGTGATTAAACACGCAGGCGATCCGGCCAAGGTGTTCGCCAAGAGCAAGCCCATCGAAGCGACCTACCGCGCGCAGATGCTGGCCCATGCGACGCTCGAGCCGCAAAACTGCCTGGCTCGCGTAGCGTCGGATGGCGGCGTCGATGTATGGGTCAGCACCCAGTTTCCGCAGGGGGCGCATGGGGCCGCTGCCCAGGCGGCCGGAGTAAAGCCGGAGCAGGTGCGCATCCATTCGCAGTTTATCGGTGGAGGATTCGGCCGCCGCCTCGATTTCGATTTCGTGCCGCAGGCGGTGTTGATTGCCAAGGCCTTGCCCGGTACGCCCGTCAAGCTGATCTGGTCGCGCGAGGATGACACCACCCACGACGTCTACCGGCCGCCGAGCGTGCATCTGTTGCGCGCCTCCCTCGACGGTTCGCGCGTGCAGGCGTTCACCCACACGATGATCTCGCCGTCGATCTCTCAACGCGCGTTTCCGCTTACCGTGAAGGATGGCATCGATGATTTCATGATTGAAGGTGTAAAAAATATCACCTACGACATTCCCAATATCGACATGCGTACCATCATCCAGGAGGTCGGTATCAAGGTCGGCTACTGGCGCTCGGTAAGCAATGCGAACAATGCATGGGCCATCGAGAGCTTTGTCGACGAGCTGGCGCATGCGGCCCGCCAGGATCCGTTGGCGTTTCGCCTGGCAATGCTGGACAAAATACCGCGCCAGCGGGCGGCGCTGGAGCGTGTCGCCCGCGAGGCCGGCTATAGCGCCAAGCCGGCCAAGGGCCGCGCCTTCGGCATCGCCTCGATGGAGTGTTATGACACGTACGTGGCCCTGGTCGCCGAGCTGTCCGGCAGTGCCGACAAGGTGAAACTGGAGAAGCTCACCTATGTCGCCGACTGCGGCGTCGCGGTCCATCCGGATCAGGCCATCGCGCAGTTGGAAGGCGGCGCTGTAACCGGTCTCATCAACGCAATTCGCAGCAAGGTGACTCTGAAAAACGGACGCGTGGAACAGACCAATTTCAACAATTTCCCGATTCCGCGCATGAATGAAGTGCCGCCGACCAGGATCGTGTTGATCGCAAACGGTGAGAAGCCCGGCGGCCTGGGCGAAGTCGGTGTGCCGCTGGTGGCGCCGGCGATTGCCAACGGGGTATTCGCGCTTACCGGCAAGCGCATCCGATCACTTCCGCTGGAAGACGGGGGCATACGGTTCGTCTAGCTATCCGACCTGGATTGTTTGACCAGTTGGGGATCATATATGGGGTCGGTCTGGCTCCATATACTGTTCAGGTTAACAAGGCCGCCATGATTGCTCAGGCCAGGCGTGAAAAAGCCCGCCATCTTGACGATGCGGGCTCTTTCTTGTCTCCTCGATCCCTTTGAGATGGATTTTTGTGCAGCCAAGCCATTCTGCATCAAAACGGTTGAATCTCCAACAGGCATAAAAAAGCCCGCAGACCTTTCGGCTGCGGGCGAAGTCCAAAGTCTGGATGGCTTTGGAGGAGACAATTGCATTACAGCAATTTGTATGCCTGAAGCCGGCTTCGATTGTTGACGACAAAAATGCGATTCGGTGAAAACTTCTTTTGAGTTGTCCACATTAACCGTGAATAAGATTGTGGATAAGTAGCAATGTTTTTGCCTACAAGCTTGATTCCAAAGGCATCCTGACTATTGATGCAAAACAAGGCAGGGAAAACAGGCTTCCGAATAATTGTAAAGAAGTTGTAATTCTCTCCCCATAAAAGCGCCGACATATACCTGCTTTGGTGCGCCTGCTTGCACCGGGAAAATGCAAACATCCAACTGGTTTGCCTTCGGTTCTGTTCCTGGATGTCGGCACCGCGCAAGGCGCGCGTAGTTGTCTTCGGATTCGCGCAGCTTGCAGCGATTTCCCATAAGCTCAATCGGGACGACCTGGCGCAAACGATGGTGGTCGGCGTGGCTCCCTATCAGCAGGGCCTTAAGGAGTTCAGAGCAGTGATCGACGAGCAGACGCTCTTTGCAGCACTGCCGAAGAAGTGGGTTGAGGGCGGGGCGTAAAAAAGCCCGCTCGGTGGCGGGCTTCTGACGTGGGATCTGCGGCTAACTTGGTCGAGCACTTATTGTTTGGGTCTGTCCGGCCATGACCGCATTGTTGTGCTCCGCCCCATATCTGCTGCTACTGCAAGGTAGTGCACCGGACAAGCGTGAAATCTCCGCACAAGCCGGAATCGCTCTATTTGCTGGCGACCTTTTTGCCGCCTACCTTTTCCTTTTCTATATTGCGCCGCATGACATAGAAGTAATCCGTCGGCGCACCCGGTATGCGGGCGCGCGCGTAAGCCGCTTTTTGCACGCCGGCCGGGGCCGCGATGGTCTCAATCCGGATAACTTCGATCTTTGCCAGCGTCGACAGCCGACCGCATTGGCCTTCAGCGGCAAGCCGGAAGAAGCGATCGTCGCTCAAAGTCCCTGGATGCTCGATCGCATCGGCAATTTCTGCGGCAATTTTTTTGTCATCGCATGCGAAAACGTCATTACCTTTTGAGTGGTAGTAGTCGCCAGCGGCCGCAAGCGATGAAGCCATGATCGTCAGAACGACGAGCAATATTTTCCTCATTACATCCTCTTATTTCACCAATGGCGTGCCGATGCGCCTTAGATTGTTATGGAATGTCCCTGGTATTCAGGCAGCTATCGGCGTAGTTTTAGTTGCCACAAATAAACTATAGCCTAGATAGTTCCGCAAGGCAACTACACGATCTTAATAATTTTGGCAATGCCATGAATATGGTGTTTTGCACCAAATTTGCGCGAAATGCGCACCAAATTTGCGCGATATGGACTTGCGGCGAGGAAGTAGAGTCATTTTGACAACATCGGCCAGCTCTTGCGCTGACTTGTAAATGCCGTGCCTGCCACTGCTTCAAAGACAAGCCGTTGCTGATCGAGATTTTGAAACGTACACATTTATGGGTGTTTTTCTCTTCTTTATTCTCCTTGCATCAGATTGCTTCCAGAGCAAGAACAGGATGGTTGGACGCGGCAAAATCGCCATCGACCGGCGAAACGGCAACCAAAAGACACCGGAAGTTGCCTCATCCTTCGCCTCGCCCTGTTAAGCACGGCAGGCGGTCCATCCGGCTTGCATTCAAATAAATCCGAATAAATCCGTCATGCGCTCTAAATACGCGGAGAAAAGGAAACATGAAGCCTGAGTCTTTCGCCCGGGTCATAAGGCATCATGCTTGTATAGGTTTTGCCATGATACTCATAGGTCACCATGTAACCGGTGGTACGGGTTTCCCAATGTTCTACGGTACGGCATCGTTGCACAGGTCTCTCTTCAACGACCGTTTCATTGTTTTCCATGCGGTCGCCGACAATAGCTCCCGCGATGGCGCCCGCAGCAGTCGCTGCCGTGCGGCCATTGCCGCCGCCAACCTGATTGCCTAGCAATCCACCCGCTACTCCGCCGATAATTGATCCTCCTACCCCTCTAGGCTGGCGTGCGACCTGTACATATTCCGTCCTGCATTCCTGTCGCGGCTGGTTGACCTGCTCTACCTGCGGGGCGACGCTGATAACCCGTGCATAGTCGTCAAAGTCGGCTGCATGAGCGGCCGGCATGCACGTACCAAAGGCCAGAAGAGAAGCTAATATTTTTACATGCGCATTCATTTTTTTTACTCCCATTAATTAGGATTAAGCCCTGTCCAAGCGGTGCTTGAACCAGGCAGCACACAATCCGGTTATCGACCTTGCCTGCTCAACTGCTATGGTGCCAATTTGGCGTTCTTCATGTTGCTCCCTCTGAGTGGATTTGAATGACCGGCACCATGCCCTATCAACGTCTCTTGATACCGATTGAGCGACAGCAAAACTGTATCAAGTGTAAGCGAATGTTTCCGCGTGGAAGTATCTAATACCGTCCGTTTGCGCAACGAAATACGCATTGATTTTATGCATTTCGCGCGTGCGCCAGAGTAATGCGGCAGATGCAGTTGCATATGACCGTTAAGTAATACCAACGATGAAGCCTCCGCAGGCTTCGTCCCTTGCTTGCAGCGGACGCACTTTTCACCTTTCCTTTTCCTTCCAGCCGCAATTTTTGCGGCTGGAATCGGCCTTCACTCCTGAAAGGCGGAACCCGGCTCGCTTCGCGGTGTCATCGTAAAACGGCCGTCCGGTGCCATTCCGGGCAGTGCCCATCCGGCGTCCGTCAATGCATCAATACGATCCAATGAGCAATACCATGCCTAATGATTCGCAGAATGACGGCAACAGGCCGTTTGATGAAAATCATCGCGGCAACAATGTACCGCCCGCGAATGCCGGCATTCCCCACGTCTCGCGGCGCAATTTCATGCAGTCCGCCATTGCTGCTGCGACTGTGGCTTCAATGCCACTTTCGAATGCACAAGTGCAAACGCCGATGAAGAGGGCGGAGCCCGGCCAAAAGCCGGAGCCGCCATTTGCCCCGGCGCAATCAATGAGTTTGCGTATTAACGGGCGCCAATACGACCTTACTCTCGAGCCGCGGGTCACGTTGCTGGACGCATTGCGTGAAGTAATAGGATTGACCGGAACCAAAAAAGGATGCGACCACGGCCAGTGCGGTGCATGCACGGTGCTGGTAAACGGGCGGCGCATCAATTCCTGCCTGACGCTCGCCATCATGAACGATGGTGCGGATATCACCACGATCGAAGGTTTGGCCGGACCGGGCGATGAACTTCACCCGCTGCAGGCTGCGTTCCTCGACCACGACGCGTTCCAGTGCGGCTACTGCACGCCCGGCCAGATATGTTCTGCCGCTGCGATGCTAAGCGAGTACAGGACCGGCACGGCCAGCGCGGTGACACCGAACGTTCGCGATACCGCCGTCAAGCTCAGCGATGCAGAAATCAGGGAACGCATGAGCGGCAATATCTGCCGCTGCGGCGCTTATCCGAACATTGTGGCGGCGATTCGTGTTGTCGCCGGCAACAAGACTTGAGATTGCGGGGACGCCATGCATTCAATGTTTTACGATCGGGCCGCCAATGTCGAGGATGCCATTCGGCTGGTCCGGCAACCGGGAGCAAAATTCATCGGTGGCGGCACCAACCTGCTCGACCTGGTCAAACAGGATGTCGAGCAGCCCGTGCGCCTGATCGACGTCAGCAGGATCGCCTTGACAGACATCTCCGAGCTTGCGGGCGGCGGAGTGCGCATAGGCGCCATGGCGCGCAACAGCGACACAGCCAACCATCCGCTGATACGGCAACGGTATCCGTTGCTGACACAAGCCTTGTTATCGGGCGCATCGGCGCAACTGCGCAACATGGCAACGATAGGCGGCAACCTGATGCAGCGCACGCGGTGCTCTTACTTTTACGATCCTGCGTTCGATATGTGCAACAAGCGTACACCCGGTTCCGGCTGCGCAGCGAAAGAAGGATTCAACCGGACCCATGCGATTCTCGGAGCCAGCGAGCAATGCATTGCCGTTAATCCGTCCGACATGAGCGTGGCTATGGCGGCACTGGATGCGGTGGTGCGCGTGCGCGGTCCCGGCGGCGAGCGGCAGATTGCCTTTGCTGACTTTCACCGGCTGCCGGGCGACAGGCCGGAGCGCGACACCACGCTGGCACCCGACGAGCTGATTATCGCGGTGGACCTTCCCGCGTCTCCTTTTGCTGCGCATTCGCACTATCTCAAGGTGCGTGACAGGGCGAGTTATGCCTTTGCACTGGTGTCGGTTGCGGCCGCGCTCGAGATGCGCGATGGCTTGGTACGCAATGCCGGAATTGCCTTGGGGGGCGTTGCGCACAAGCCGTGGCGGGTAAAGGAAGCCGAAGCCGCTCTGATCGGCCGCCCGCTGGACGATGCTGCATTGAGCAGCGCTGCCGATCTGGTCCTGCACGGAGCGAAGCCTTATCGGGATAATGCATTCAAGGTTGAACTCGCAAGGCGCGCGATGGTTCGCGCCTTGCGTACTGCGGGAGAAACGGCATGAGTGTGATCGGACAACCTCTCAACCGGACCGATGGGCGCCTGAAGGTAACCGGCGCTGCCCGCTACTCGGCGGAGCATCCGCTGCCGCGTCTGGCGCATGCGGTGCTGGTGCAAAGCACGATTCCGAGCGGACGGATTGCCGGCATGGATGCCGGCGTCGCATCAAAAATGCCTGGCGTCCTGCTGGTCATGACGCACCAGAATGCGCCACGGCTGCCGGACAAGGGACGCGCCGCTGCCGGATCGCCGCCGGCCGGGCGGGTATTGAATCTGTTGCAGGACGAACAGGTTTACTACAACAACCAGCCGATTGCCGTCGTGGTGGCCGACACGCTGGACCATGCGCAGGCTGCTGCAAGGCGGCTTCGCGTTTCATATAAAACCGAACAGGCGGTACTCGATTTCAAACAGGCGAAAACGGCAACGCATAAGCCCGAGAAGGCAAAGAACGAGTTGGCCGATACCAGCCGCGGCGATCTGCAGGCCGGCAGCGCAAATGCGGCAATGAAGATCGACGCCGTTTATACGACGCCCATGCAACATCACAACCCGATTGAACCGCACGCTACCATTGCAACATGGGAGGGCGATCACCTTATCCTGTACGATGCGACCCAATATGTTTCCGGCGTGCGCAGGACGGTCGCCAAGACCCTGGGCATTGCGCCGGAAAAAGTGCGGGTGATCTGTCCCTTTGTCGGCGGCGGCTTCGGCTGCAAAGGCTCGACCTGGTCGCATGTCGTCCTTGCCGCCATGGCAGCGCGCCAGACCGGCCGCGCAGTCAAACTCGTCCTTGATCGGCCACAGATGTTCGGGCCGGTCGGACACCGGCCGGAGACGGAGCAACGCTTCATGGTCGCGGCAGCGTCCGACGGCAAAATCACCGCGATGAGCCATGACGTGGTTGCCACCACATCATTCATGGAAGACTGGACCGAGACGGCGGCACTCACCACGCGGATGCTGTATGAATGCCCCAACCAGCGGACCACGCACCGGCTGGCCAGGCTAAATACAGGCACCCCGACTTTCATGCGGGCGCCTGGCGAAGCAACCGGCACCTTTGCCCTCGAATCCGCGCTCGACGAACTGGCATATGCACTGAAAAAGGATCCGATCGAATTGCGGTTGAAGAACTACGCGGAAAATGACCCGCAGCAGGGCAGGCCATGGTCGGAGAAGGCCTTGCGCGAATGCTATCGCGTGGGCGCGGAACGTTTTGGCTGGTCGCGGCGCACGCCGCTGCCAGGTTCGATGAGGCAAGGGCGCACGCTGGTTGGCCTCGGCATGGCAACCGCAACTTATCCGGCCAATCGCAGCGCCGCCGGCGCGATAGCGCGGATTCTTCCGGACGGCACGGCAGTGGTGAGTTCCGGCTCGCAGGACCTGGGAACCGGAACCTACACCGTCATGACCCAGGTGGCCGCCGACGCGATCGGCGTCGCGCCGGAAAAAATCCGGTTCCAATTGGGCGATACGGAATTGCCGGAGGCGCCGGTGTCCGGCGGCTCGCAATCCGCGGCAAGCGTCGCACCGGCGGTGCAGGCAGCCGGCACCGCAGCGCGCCTGAAGCTCATCGGCATGGCGGTAGTCGACGCTGCTTCGCCTCTCTTCAAAGCAGGCAAGGAAGACATTGAGGCAGCCAACGGCTGGCTCTACCTGCGCTCCGACCCGTCGCGGCGGGACCCGATGGCTGCGATCATTGCGCGCAACGGCGGAGAGCCGATCGAGGCAAGGGTCAAAGCCGAGCCTGGCGATGAAAAGAAGAAATATTCGATGCATTCCTTCGGCGCTGTATTTGCCGAAGTCCTTGTCGATGCCGATCTTGGCGTAATTCGCGTGCCGCGCGTTGTCGCGGCTTACGACATCGGACAGGCGCTGAACCGGAAAACGGCACATAGCCAGTTAATGGGCGGCATTGTGTGGGGCATAGGTCTCGCCTTGCAGGAAAAAACCGATCTGGATCCGCGCTATGGCCGGATAGTGAACGGCAATCTCGCGGACTACCATGTGCCGGTCAATGCCGATATCGGCGAAATCGACATTGTCATGCTCGACCGGCCCGATCCGCA
>DASYKE010000096.1:0-3885 GCA_035995725.1 Burkholderiaceae bacterium
CATGCGCATCGCTGTGGCCGCTGCTGCTGGCGGTCCCTGTTGCGCTGCTCGCTGCCTGGATTGGCATCGCTCTGCTGATCAAGGCTTACCATTTGCGTCGGGCGGCGCCGACTGGAACGGCATCCGATCGCCTCGGGAGCAACACCGGAATGCCGGAACCGCCACGCGACGGTTGACTGCAATCACAAAACGCTCACGTTGTATCATGCAATCTGATCACTCAATTTGTCTCGTCCAATATCCGTACTTGATGAGAAAAAGATGGAAGATAACGCGATGCCGAACGCCTTGATTCCTTCTGCCGATCTTTACTCGTACCGCTTATGAGCCGCTTTGATTCGCCATTAATAAATTGATTTGATTTCCGTTCTCGATGGACAGGGTCTGGTTGACATCGTACAAAGAATCGACGGCAATCGGCGCGTTGACAGCCATCACATCTTTGCGCTGCATTGATACAACAAGCTGCCGACGTATTTAGAAAAAACGTCGCGACGCCAGGATGCACGGAATAATGCATTCTTGCCGGCGTTCACTGTCCATTGATACAAATCAATACCGCCACTTGGCCGGATAGACGTAACACAGTTCTATACATATGCTGTAACAATTGTCACTGGCCGGCGCTACAGCGCCTGCCCGGGCCTTGTCCTGGAGAGGAGCGGCTGTAGCTTCAACATAAGTGCGAGATATTTATGAGTGCACCCGACGAACCACGGGCACGAGCTGCGTGGCTTAAGCTTATCCTGCTGGTTCCGTACATCGCCCTGCTGTGGGTTCCCTTTTACAACCACACTAATCCGCCGCTCTTCGGGTTTCCGTTCTTCTATTGGTACCAGTTGCTCTGGGTGCCATTGACGTCGCTGTTGATTTTCATCGTCTACCGGGCAGTGCGATGATTAGTTCTTCATTCAATCTCACCGCGGTTATCGTATTCCTCGCCTTTTTCGCTTTGGTGACCGTTCTCGGCTTTATTGCATCGCGCTGGAAAGCAGGCGACATGTCGCACCTGCATCAATGGGGACTCGGCGGTCGCCAGTTTGGCACTGTCATTTCGTGGTTCCTGGTGGGCGGCGATTTCTATACCGCATATACGGTGATTGCGGTCCCGGCGCTCGTGTACTCAGTCGGCGCATACGGTTTCTTCGCACTGCCCTACACCATTATCGTGTATCCGTTGGTCTTTGCCGTGATGCCGAAGCTATGGAAGGTCTGCCACAGGGCGAACCACATTACGGCCGCCGATTTCGTCCAGGCCGAATATGGCGGCAGATGGTTTGCCGCTGCCGTTGCGCTGACCGGCATCGTCGCGACCATGCCCTACATCGCGCTGCAACTGGTGGGTATGCAGGTCGTCATCAAGAGCCTGGGTGTATCAGGCGAACTGCCGCTCATCATCGCCTTCGTGATTTTGGCGGTGTACACGTATACAAGCGGCCTTCGGGCGCCGGCAATGATTGCGTTCGTGAAAGACATCATGATTTATATCGTGGTCATCGCCGCGATCTGGATCATTCCCCAAAAGCTGGGGGGATACAGCGCAGTCTTCGATGCTGCCGATCGGTATTTCACGCTAAAAGGCGGAGCAACGGGAATTATTCTCAAGCCCGAACAATACACTGCGTACGCATCGCTGGCGCTTGGGTCGGCGCTTGCCGCTTTCATGTATCCGCATACGATGACCGGCATTTTGAGTTCGCGCTCGGAAGCGACAGTCAAGCAAAACGCGATATTCCTTCCCGCTTACACGTTGCTGCTGGGTCTGATTGCGTTGCTGGGCTACATGGCCATTGCAGCCGGCGTCAAGGTCAGTGCAAGCTCTGATGTCGTGCCAACACTTTTCCTGCAAATTTTCCCGTCGTGGTTCGTCGGCTTTGCCGCCGCCGCGATTGCCATCAGCGCACTGGTTCCTGCTGCCATCATGTCAATCGGTTCGGCCAACCTGTTCACGCGAAATCTCTGGCGGCCGATGGTGAACCCGAACATTACGCCCCAGCAGGAATCGGCAAATGCGAAAATCGCCTCGCTGGTCGTTAAATTCGGCGCGCTGATCTTCATCATTTTCCTGCCGACACAGTACGCAATCGACCTGCAACTGCTTGGGGGCGTCTGGATTCTTCAGATATTCCCCGCAGTGGTATTCACGCTCTTCACTTCGCGCCTCAAGCTTCCGGCGCTATTCACCGGCTGGGCGGCAGGAATTATCGTCGGCACGGCCATCGCCTTTGCGCAGGGGCTCAAGCCGATCTACAACATGAGCCTGGGAGGAGCGAAATACCCCGTGTATATCGGCTTGCTTTCGCTCACGCTCAACGTTGTTGTTGTCTTTGTGCTGTCAGCCGTTTTACCCGCGAGCCGGCCGTTTCAGCACAATGAAAAAGATCTCAGGGTTTAAAACCTCTGCAAATAGATAGCCTGAACCGATACGCTTTCTGCTGCATCTTCCTGCCCTCTATCTTAAGGATTGGAAGCGTCGCCGATTGACGAGGCGCCGCCGGCGACCCGAACTTCCATGATTTCATATTCGATGGCATCCTCATAGACGGATGGATCTTGCGTTGCCAGGTGAAGCAATATCTTCGGGGCATATGCCGTCACCAACCGATGCAGTGCGACCCCGGCGATCAGCAGGGGCAAACCCACCCATAGATAGCCCCACAGACTGAGCACAACACCAATGCCGATCATCGGAGTGCAGATACCGACGATGAACAGGCGGTGCTTGACATATTTTTTCGCGCGTTCCGGATTCACGATCACCCGGAAGCGGCCGACGGGAAGGCCTGACCGGAAATCCGAATGCGGAACATAAGCGGGCGTATAAGCATCAATCGACATATTGGATTCGTTCATTTTGCTGCTCGCATGGTGTAAGACTATTCATTGTGAAGATCGGCTTACGCGTGATCGTCTCACATTACGATTTCACGAAATTCACGAAACCGTGAACGAACTGCTGCAGTTGTGCTTTCATTTTTTCATCTACCAGTTCGCCGGCGTCGTTGAACACATTCCCGGCCCGGGATACCAGCAGGCGGCCGCCGAACCAGGGCTGCGTGCCCAGTGTCCGCAGTACAGGCAGCCACGCGTTCTGGGCCAGAATCGTACCGAACCCGCCGGGCGATGCTCCAATGACAGCGGTCGGGCGATTGCCAAATATCCTTGGAATATCGGACGGAGGCCTCGACAGCCAGTCGATCGCATTCTTGAACACGCCCGGCATCGCATTGTTGTACTCGGGGGTAACCAGCAGCAGTCCGTCTGCGGCAGCGATCTGCTCCTTCAGCGCAGCCACCACTTGGGGGATGCCTTCGTTTGCCTCGACGTCGCCGTCATAAAGCGGGATACCCTTGATGCTCGCAATTTCCAAACTGGCCCCGGAAGGCATCAGCCCTGCGGCGGTACGCAGCAGCGCCGCATTGAAGGAAGCGGCACGCAGGCTTCCCGCAATCCCAACGATCTTCGTCATCATGTTCTCCTGTTATCTGAGGATGGAGTATTTGCGGAATCAATCTGGAAATTGCGTCGAAGGCGCGCAGTACCGCCTTTTGCGCCATAATTTTTTCCGAAACGCAATTCTGTAAATCATATGGCACCGTATTTTGCATGCCGGTAGAAACGCATCAATAAACAATCCGGTCCCTGATTGCACAATATACAATGGAATACCGAATCAGGTTTGAACCGATTGCTCATCTGCAAATAGGGACCACCGCAATAGTTCCGGCATTGCCGAAAAACAGGAGGCTTCATGGACGAAGAAACTTTTAACATCAGCATTCGCAAGTTCTTGAAAATGGTCGGTGTCAATTCGCAACGCGAGATCGAGCATGCTGTGACAAAGGCTATCGCCAACGGCCTCATTGCCGGCAACGAGACGTTTCC
>DASYKE010000097.1:0-46868 GCA_035995725.1 Burkholderiaceae bacterium
GCGTTAGCCCCTGCCGAGAGAAGGAGCTTTAAAGCTTCTGGTTTTGCATCGTATGCGCTGAGAATCAATGCCGTATAACCCGCTGATGTCTTTGCTTCGAGAGGGAAATGCGCATCGACTAACGCCTGCAGGATGTCTGTGCGACCGGCACGCGCTGCTGCGAACCAGTCGTCCGAATATTTCCGAACATCAACTGCGCCCGTTTTCTGAACATCGGTTGCGCCCGTATAAGACGAACCCGGCAGGTATTTGTGCTCGGTACTTCCCGCGAGGACAAGCGCTGCCAATACAAGCACTGCCAATATTCCGGCAGTGACGGTCTTGGTCTTGGTAAGGTAGGGTAAAGTGGGAATGAATCGCATCATGTTTTCCTCAAGAGGCGGGTCTCACTGGTGCGGGGCTTCGCAATTGATGTACCCAATTGCGAAGCCCCGCACCGGATTCCATGGCGTACCGGCCATGGAATCCCTCTGTGAAAACCTGCTGGTGAAGCCTGGCTTCGTTCAGTTTTCGATCAGCTTGGCCGCAGCAGCTTTCACACGCGACACATCCGCGTGCGTGGCACTAGCGAGTCGTGTGCCGTAGTCCGCGTCAGCCTTATAGAAGTACGTGATCATCGCGTACTTGTTGGAGTCGTTGGTTACCTTATTAAGGTCGCTCGACAAGTTGGAGATGAGCTCTTGCTTGCCCATTTCCGGCAACGAACGGTAGAACTCACCGGCCTGACGGAAATTGAGCGTCTTGTGAATCGCCGTCTGCTGAGTCGTACCCGTCAGCGGAGTCTGCACGTACTTGTACTTTGCTGGCTGTGATAGCTCGTTGATCCCGGAAGGCTCGTAGTTCACTTCGCCTTTACGATCACCGATATTCATGGAACCGTCCTGGTTGTTATTGCTTACAGCCGCGAGCGGACGGTTGATCGGCAACTCATTATAGTTTGCACCCAGGCGATACATCTGCGTGTCAGCATAGGCGAAGAGGCGACCTTGCAGCATCCGGTCTTCGGATGGCTCGATACCTGGAACCAATCGCGATGGTGCGAACGCCGATTCTTCCGTTGACTCGAAGTAGTTATCCGGGATGCGGTTGAGCGTCATCGTTCCGACCTTCCGTTCGGCAATCGAAGCCGGCCACACCTTGGTGTCATCCAGGGGATCGAAATCTAAATTGAGCTTGTCGAGGTCCTTCGGCGAGATTACCTGAGCGTACAGATCCCATTGCGGATTGTCGTGCGCCTTGATTGCGTTATACAGATCGTTGCTCATCAGGTTCCAATCAGCACCGATCGACTTTGGGATGTCCTTTCCGGCGATACCCTGTAGACCCTGGCGGCTCTTCCAGTGGAACTTGACGTAGTTGACTTCACCTTTTGCGTTCACGAACTTGAACGCATGCACGCCGAATCCATCCATATGCCGGTACGAGTCCGGCATCCCCTGTTCCGAGTAGAGATGCGTCAGCATGTTGGTTGCTTCAGGTGAGTGCGCAAAAAAATCAAACGCGTTGTTCGCATCCTGCACACCCGTCACCGGAGACGGTTTGTTTGCATGGACGAAATCAGGGAACTTGATGGCGTCGCGGATGAAGAAAATCGGCAAGTTGATGCCAACTATGTCCCAGTTGCCTTGCTTTGTGTAGAACTTGATTGCAAAACCGCGTGGGTCACGCGCTTGTTCAGGCGATCCGCGATAGCCCATCACGGTCGAGAAGCGAACGAACACGGGGGTCGTGGTGCCAGGCTTGAACACCTGTGCGGTGGTCAGCGCGCTGAGGTCACCTGTCGGCACGAACTCGCCAAAGGCACCCGTACCACGCGCGTGTACGACACGCTCCGGGATCCGTTCGCGATCAAAACGCTGCAGCTTTTCAATCAGATGAGAATCTTGCAAAAGGACTGGACCTTCAGGGCCGGCAGTCTGAGAATTTTGATTGTCGCCGACGGGCGATCCGTTGTCTCGCGTCAGGTCCGCTGCGAACGCGCCATGAGCGATAGCGGCCGCCGAGAACATCGTAAGAATACTTATGGCGATTTTGGTTTTGGAATAATCTTTCAATCTGGGCTCCTGATTTGGGAACAAAGTACTGGCAAGCAGGATCGCTCCCGAATACTTTGTGTCGGTTAAAAAAGAGCTTTCAGATTATGCCAAGGAGCTACATTGTTGAAGTTAATTGTTTATATTCAATTGATAGCTTTTTTTGATTTTTGAATTTCGAATGGGTTAACGTGCATGCGGCGTGCATGCGGATTGAGTTGAGTGAAGTAGAGTTTGCCGGCGAGCAGGAAGACGACCGTGCGGATCGTGGCGATCGAGTCGTAGCCGCGCGCAAAGTTGATCTGCCTGGGCTCAAGAATCGCACGCAATTGTGCCGAGGAGTGATGACGCATCATGCACGGCGCGAGATTCATTTCCGCTTTCACGTTCTCGATATGCGCCTGCATATACGCGGACAAAATACGCCGACAAAAAAGCCCGCTCGAAAGCGGGCTAAGTCATCAATAAGCATCAATGTTACTGCTGGAATTTGGAGGCGGGGGTCGGGATCGAACCGGCGTAAACGGCTTTGCAGGCCGCTGCATAACCACTTTGCTACCCCGCCATGGGTGCGTATTGTAACCGTGAAATCAAAACCGTGCTGCGTGCAAAACTGCACCGGAAAGGTATTGGCAATTCAATACTACCAATAAAAATGGGAAGCCTTGTGAGCTTCCCATTCTGCATTCTGAATTCTGGAGCGGGAGAAGAGTCTCGAACTCTCGACCTCAACCTTGGCAAGGTTGCGCTCTACCAACTGAGCTACTCCCGCATCAATAAAGAAGCGCTATTATAGAAGATCTGCCGTTTTTGTCAAGCAACGGGTCGAGCGAATCAGAGCGATTGCCCCGCGTTCGCCTTGATCAGGGGCCATGCCTTGCGCAGGTAATAAAGCATCGACCATACCGTCAATACCGCAGCCACGCCAAGCAGCCACTGTCCCCAGAAAGCGGTATCGATCATGTTGAATAACTTGGCGTCGTAGAGCAGCATCGGGATCGCAAGCATTTGCGCAATGGTCTTGATCTTCCCGATCGAACTGACCGCCACCGATTTCGACGCCCCGATTTGCGCCATCCATTCGCGCAGCGCCGAAATGGCGATTTCGCGCCCGATGATGATGAATGCGATCGCTGCGTTGACGCGGTCCAGTTGCACCAGCACCAGCAGCGCGCCTGCGACCATCAGCTTGTCGGCCACCGGATCGAGAAAAGCGCCGAACGCGGAAGTCTCATTCCATCGGCGCGCAAGAAATCCATCGATCCAATCGGTGAGCGCGGCGATAATGAAAACGGCAGTCGATGCCGCGCCCTTCTCGAATGGCGATAGCCACGTGTCAGGCAGGTAAAACACACCCACCACCAGCGGAATCAGTGCGACGCGCAGCCAAGTGAGCAGGATTGGAATGTTAAATGGCATAAATTAGGCTTTTTTTCTTGGTTATCGTGTGCATGTCGCATGGATTGCAATTATCTGCTTAATTTAACCCGGAAACGGCAGTTGAGCGCTTGTCGGCTTCGATAAATTCATGAACTCATTACAAATTTTCATGATTAAGCTGTTCTTCTTTTGGATGAGATCGCTACAGGTGCGAGTGCGCGCTTTTCCGGCTCCCTGGCGTTTTCGGTGTCCCAGTGGAACACCCTCTTCCTTGCAGAATGCAGTCTGCAGCGTCGTTGCCCTTGCAGGGCGCGCACAGGCTTGCAAGCCTTTGCTGTTTTGCGGGCGGGCAGCATGCCGTCTGAAATCCCTGCTTCACTCCCTGCTGCACCCTAGCCAGAGAGCCGGAAAAACGCACACTCGCACCTGTCCAACTGCCGTTTCCAGGTTTAATGCAATTGCTTGTAAATATCTTCCGCCAGTTGCCTCGAAATGCCTTCCACCGAAGCCAGATCATCGACACTGGCATCGGCCACGCCTCGCAGTCCGCCAAAACGCGCCAGCAGCTTCTGGCGCCGTTTCGCCCCTATGCCTTCGATCTCTTCCAGGCGCGACGTCTGGCGCGCTTTTGCCCGCTTGGCGCGCATTCCCGTGATGGCAAAGCGATGCGCCTCATCGCGAATCTGCGCAATCAGCATCAAGGCTGCCGATTCCTTGCCCAGCTCCTGGGACGGGCGCCCGTCGGCGAAGACCAGTGCCTCCAGTCCGACCTTGCGACCCTCTCCTTTTGCGACGCCGACAATCAGGCCGATGTCGAGGCCGAGCTCAACGAACACCTGCCTGGCCATTTCTACCTGGCCTTTGCCACCGTCGATCAGGACGATGTCCGGCATCACGCCGTCACCGTTGGCGACCTTTTCATAGCGGCGCATCAATACCTGGCGCATCGCCGCATAATCGTCGCCGGGCGTAATATCGTTGATGTTATAGCGCCGATACTCGCCATTTTGCATCGCATGATGATGGAACACGACGCAAGATGCCTGGGTCGCCTCCCCTTGCGTATGGCTGATGTCGAAGCACTCGACCCGCAGCGTATCGATGTCGGCAATCTCGATGCCGAGCACATCGACCAGCGCACGCGTTCTCGATTGCTGCGAACCCTGCTCCGACAACAGCCGGGCCAATGAAATCTCCGCACCCTTGTGCGCCATCTCCAGCCACTGGCGGCGCTGTCCTTGCGGCTGAAACACGAGATTGATGCGATGGCCGCATTGCTCCATCAACGCCAGCATCAATTCCGGCTCATTGAATTCGAGATTCAGGATAATGGTGCCTGGAATGAATTTATCGATGTAATGCTGTGCGAAAAATGCCTTCAGGACTTCCACTTCGATCACATCTTCCGCGGTCGCCAGCGCGCCTTCCACATGCAGCGGGAAATAGGCGCGGTCGCCGAGATGCCGCCCGCCCCTCACCATCGCAAGATTGACGCAGGCGCGGCCGCCTTGGACGATCACCGCGATGATATCGATGTCGGCATCGCCGCCGGTTTCCATGCTTTGCTGATGCAGCACGCGTGACAATGCCGTGATCTGGTTGCGTACTGCCGCGGCTTGCTCGAATTTAAGATCAGCGGCCAAAGCGTGCATCCTGGCTTCCAGCGTTTCAAGCACCTCGGTTTGCCGTCCGCGCAGGAATTTGGCCGCATTATCGACATCGGCCAGATAATCTTCGCTGGCGATCGCATTGACGCACGGCGCGCTGCAGCGCTGGATCTGGTGCAACAGGCAAGGCCGCGTACGGTTGGCAAACACCGAATCTTCGCAGGTGCGCAGTAAAAAAACCTTCTGCAGGATTTGCATCGATTCCTTGACCGCCCACGCGCTCGGAAATGGTCCGAAATACTGATTTTTTTTGTCGACCGCGCCACGGTAGTACGCCATGCGCGGAACTTCCTGGCCGGTGATTTTCAGATAGGGATAGGACTTGTCATCGCGAAACAGGATATTGAAGCGCGGCTGCTGCGTCTTGATCAGATTATTTTCAAGCAGCAGCGCCTCGGCTTCACTGCGCGTCACCGTGGTTTCCATGCGTGCGATGCGTTCCACCATCATCGCGGTGCGCGGGCTGGCAAGCGTCTTTTGAAAATAACTGGACACGCGCTTTTTAAGGTCGCGTGCCTTGCCGACATACAGCAAATTATTGTCCGCATCGAAATAGCGATACACGCCCGGCAAATGCGGCAGCTTGGCGGCAGTCTCCAGCATGACTGCGCGCGGATCGGGAGCAACGAGATCGGACATCGTTAAAACAAGCTGAGATACACTCGGTTAGGACATTTTATCAATGACAAAATTCGCAATTCATGCTGCCGCCAGCGACTGTGCCGTTTGCCTTGCGGCGCAAAAGCGCGCATCTTCCTGCAGCGCATCCCAGGCCAGCGCTGGCACTTGCGGCACCAATGATGCGATCCGTGCGCCGGATTCACTGTTATTCGCATTCATATTCAGCTTCAATCCGGCCAGCAATTGGTCCGCCTTGTCGGGAGAATTGCAGATCAACACCATGTCGCATCCGGCCTCAAGCGCGGCGTTGGCGCCGTCGATCACGTCGCCGGCGACGCTGGCGCCTTCCATGCTGAGATCGTCGCTGAAAATGACTCCCTGAAAGCCCATATCGTTGCGCAATATCGACAGCCATTTTTTTGAAAAACCGGCCGGATGTCTATCGACTTCGGGATAAATCACATGGGCCGGCATCACCCCTGCCAGGCTCATGCCGAGCCAGTCATACGGTGCGGCATCATCCGCCAGGATTTGTTTCAGGCCGCGCTCATCGACCGGGATCGCAACATGGGAATCCGCCTTGACAAAACCATGGCCGGGAAAATGCTTGCCGCAATTTGCCATGCCGGCCAGGCTCAGGCCGTGATTGAGGCTTTTGGCCAATAGCGTCACTACCCGTGCGTCGCGATGAAATGCGCGGTCGCCTATCACGCCCGATTCGCCGTAATCGAGATCCAGCACCGGTGTAAACGACAGATCGACGCCGCAGGCGCGCAGCTCGGCAGCAAGCACGAAACCGATATCGGTCGCGGCCCTGGTGGCTTCCAGCACGTCGCGATCCCACAACTCGCCGAGCTTGCGCATCGGCGGAAGTTTGGTAAAACCATCGGTTTTGAAGCGCTGTACGCGGCCGCCTTCATGATCGACCGCGATCAGTACGCCCGGACGCGCTTCGTGAATGGCCGCAGTAAGCGCGGTCAGCTGCGCGCGATTGTCATAATTGCGCGCGAACAGGATCACGCCGCCTGTAAGCGGGTGCCGGATGCGCCGGATATCGTCGGCGGTCAACGCAGTGCCGACCACGTCGAGCATGACCGGGCCTAGGTCTGAATCGGTGGTTAAATCTTGCATGGTATTCCCCATTTTTATCCTTTTTTCTCCACTATCACGAAAGCAACTGCATATTCGGCTTCATCGGTTATCGATACCTGTGCGGTCAGTCCGTTTTCTTCCATAAATTGTTCCAGCATGCCGCTGGTCACCACAACCGGTTTCCCGCTCGGCGCATTCAGCGTTTGCATCGCACGCCATGTCATCGGCACATGCATTCCAAGGCCGATTGCTTTGGAAAATGCTTCTTTAGCGGCAAAGCGGGTAGCCAGAAAACGTATGCCGCGCGCTTCGACCTTGGCCTTGCGGCGATGGTATTTTTCCAGCTCGTCCGGACCGAGAATTTTTTCGGCGAAGCGATCGCCGTGACGGCCAAGCGCCGCCTCGACGCGAGAGATCTTGATAATGTCGGTGCCAATGCCGTAGATCATTTCTTGCTGGCCGCCAGGCGTGCGCCTATCATGATTGCCTTCATTTCCCGCACCGCATTCTGCCATCCGGCGAACACCGCATGGGCAACGATGGCATGGCCGATATTGAGTTCGGCGATGTCGGGGATGGCGGCGATCGCCTGAACATTGGTGTAGTGCAATCCATGGCCCGCATTGACTTTAAGACCGCACTTGATGCCTTCGGCCACGCCCTGCCTGACACGCTCCAGTTCGTTCTGCTGTTGCGCATCGCCATGCGCATCGGCATAGCGGCCGGTATGCAGTTCGATGACCGGCGCTCCAGCCTCCGCCGCCGCCCGAATCTGTGCAGCATCGGCGTCGATGAAGAGGCTGACGCGGATGCCTTCGGCCTGCAATTGCCTGACAGCCGTTTGCACCTGCGAAAAATATTTGACGACATCCAGTCCGCCTTCGGTTGTCACTTCTTCGCGTCGTTCGGGTACCAGGCAGACGTCCTGCGGCTTGATGCGGCAGGCAAAATCGATCATCTCGGCGGTAACCGCCGATTCAAGATTCATGCGAGTGTGCAATTGCGGCCGGATCGCCTCGACGTCGGCATCCTTGATATGGCGCCGGTCCTCGCGCAGATGCAGGGTGATTGCATCGGCCCCGGCCTCCTCCGCGAGCAGGGCTGCCCGTATCGGGTCGGGATAAATCGTGCCGCGCGCGTTGCGCAGTGTGGCCACATGATCGATGTTGACGCCTAAATCGATGATCGGGTTGTTTGAATGCAGGAAGCTCATGTGGGTGGCTGCTTGATATGGGTTGCTGGTATGTTGGAGACAGAGTAGCTTTCTAATATGTTGGGGACAGAGTCCCTTCCAGGGATCGAGATAATTCGGCGCGCTGCGGCGCCTTGTAAACTCTGTCCCGCAATATTTAAGATTCTCTGTCCCTCAATTTATTATAATTGCATTAAATCCATCAAAATCTGCCGCGTATTGATCGGTATGCCGCCCAAATGATGCGCGAGCCAGAAGCGCATCAGGAATTTGCTCTGGGTTTGAGTCGTCGCATCGGCATAGTCTTCGCGTTCCATGTCGAGCAATGTTTTGCCGGACACGCGCGGCCACATATCGGCGGGCTGCGCCGGGCGAGGGCCACGCTCCGGATCGACCACATATGCCTGATCCGGCTCGACGGATTGCGCTGTGGCGGTACAGACCGTGAAATCGCCGGCAACGCCGGTTTCCTTCAGCAAGGCGAGCTCGAATTTTCGCAACACGATCGGCGCCGGTTCGTTGTGCGCAAGCTGGTTCAGCGTGGCTACGTAATGATCGAACAGTCCGGGGTGCGGATCGTCGCGCGCCAGCAGCTTGACCAGCAATTCGTTCAGATAAAAACCGCATAGCAGCGCGGACTTTTCCAGCGGCAAGAGCCCGCCGACCCATTCTGCCGCATTCAGCGTGCGCACTTCGGATTTGCCGCTCCAGCCGACCGAAAGCGGCTGGAAGGTCTGCAGCACGCCGCGCAATTTGGAATGCGGCCGCTTGGCGCCCTTCGCAATCAATGCAATGCGGCCATAATCACGCGACAATACATCAACGATCAGGCTTGTTTCTTTATACGGGTAACTGTGCAGCACAAAGCCGGGCTGGGAGAGGATCCGGCTTTCCTTCTCAGGAAATTTCGCACGCTTGACCGACCCACCGGTGGCAGGGCTTGCAGCTGCGTTGCCTGCGCTACCGTGCTCCGGTCCGGCAGGCTGCTCGTTTGTTGGGCCAGGCATGCCGCCTTGCCCTGTGATTTTCGTCAAGGAAGACAAGTTTTTCAAATCCGGCTTAACATCAGCGGTAATGACGTCCATCGTATGGTGGGCTTACTCGTACCCGTATGCGCGCAAGCCGGCTTCATTATCGGCCCAGCCGGACTTCACCTTCACCCACACTTCGAGATAAACCGGGCCGCCAAAAAGCCTCTCCATGTCGAGCCGGGCCTGCGTCGAAATATCCTTGAGGCGCGCTCCCTTTTGTCCGATCACCATCGATTTGTGAGTATCGCGCTCGACCAGAATCGCGGCAAACACCCGGCGCAAGTCGCCTTCCTGCTCGAATTTCTCGATCAGGACCGTGCTGGTGTATGGCAACTCATCGCCGACAAAGCGGAATATTTTTTCCCGCACGATTTCGGCCGCCAGAAATTTTTCGTTCCGGTCGGTAATATCGTCTTTGCCAAAAACCGCCGCGTTCTCGGGCAGATATCTCCTGATTTCCTCCTGCAAATCATCAAGCTGAAACCCCAGTTTGGCCGATACCGGTACTACCGCGGAAAAATCGCGCTTGGCGGCAATCTGTTGCGCGAAAGGCAGCAGCACTGCCTTGTCTTTCACCCGATCCGACTTGTTGATTACCAAAATGCAGGGCACTTTATCAGGAATCAAGTCCAGCACTTGCTGGTCCGCCGGGCCGAAGGTGCCGGCCTCGATAATGAACAAAACCACATCCGACGCCGTAAGCGTATTGGTCACCGTGCGATTGAGGGTTTTGTTGAGCGCATTGGAATGACGCGTCTGAAATCCCGGCGTATCCACGTAGACGAATTGCGCGTTCTCGGTGGTTTGAATGCCTGTGATGCGATGACGCGTGGTTTGCGCCTTGCGCGACGTAATACTTATCTTGGCGCCGATCAACGCGTTCATCAGCGTTGATTTGCCGACATTCGGGCGCCCTACGATGGCGATATAGCCGCATCGGAACCCGGAAACTGCAGCGGAATCTGTCATGCGGTTTTAGAGTGATTGACGACAAACGGCGTGACAGGCTCGTCGGCTACCGCACGGTCTGTCTTGCTCGTCGTATTGGCGTCGGTTTTCGGCTCTGCTTTTGGTTCGGCCTTGGCTTCGGATTTTGGCTCGTCCTTTAATTCAAGCTTCGCGTCGCTTTTTCCATTCTGTTTGGGATCCGCTTTGGCTTCCTGCTTCAGCTCGCTTTTCGCAGCGGTTTTAGCAGTCTGCCTGGGACTCTTCTCTACAGGCGCATCGGGCTGAATGGTCGCAATGCCCGCCAGCTTGAGTTGCGAGGTACGAGGCTTGCTCTTGCGGCTGGCGGATGGCGTCTTGACCAACGCGGCCTGCACCGCTTCCAGAGCCAATTTGGCCGCGGCCTGTTCGCCGGCGCGGCGACTGCCGCCGGTGCCGAACACCTGAATCTCCAGCTTGGGCACCAGGCACTCGATCTCGAATTCCTGATTATGCGCGGCACCGTGGGTGGCAACTACGTTGTATTGCGGCAAGGCGATTTTTTTACCTTGCAGATATTCCTGCAACAAGGTTTTGGCGTCCTTGCCCAGTGTTTTCGGGTCGACCGTATCGAGAATCGGGATGTAAAGCGCGCGGATCACATCGCGTGCCGCGTTGAACCCGTCATCCAAAAAAATGGCGCCGAACAGCGCCTCCAGCGTGTCAGCCAGAATTGACGGGCGCCGGAATCCGCCCGACTTCAGCTCACCCTCGCCCAATCGCAGGAATTGAGACAATTCCAGCCGCTGGGCGATTTCATAAAGCGACTGCTGCTTGACCAGGTTCGCTCGCAAACGCGACAAGTCGCCTTCGTCGATTTTGCTGTATCGGTCAAATAACAGCGAAGCGACCGCGCAATTGAGAATCGAATCGCCGAGGAATTCGAGCCGTTCGTTATGCAAGCTGCTATGGCTGCGATGCGTCAAAGCCTGCTGCAATAAAGCCGCATTCTTGAACGTGTGCCCTAGCCGGGTTTGCAATAACATCAAATCCATTTTTATTTGCCGTTTATGCCCTCGTTTATGCCCTTACTCAATCATCGGTTTCTTTTTTGTCAAGAGTTTCGATCCAGTCGGTGCGGTTGACCCTTCATAGTCGATCAGCAGGCTGGTCGGTCCGACCAGTGGTATTACTTTCTGGTAAGCGAAACTCACATCAAAACCATCACCGTTTTTTACAATTTCCAGATCCTTGCCTGTAATCGAGTCGATGTAGCTGACACCTGCATTTCTATCGAATGCATTACGCACCTCGACAAGAGTCCCTCCAGCCACTTTCGCATTGGTAATCGCCTTTTTGATAGCCATGTATTCGGTAACGGTCGGCACCACTTTCAAGCCCAGTATTCCGATAAACCCCAAGATAGCAAGGACAAAGATCAGGCCCGTTATAGAGATGCCCCGCTGTCCGATTTTTGACCGCATTTTCATTACTTCTCCCTGACTATGGTTTATTGAAAACTGCCGATACGTTTCAAATTGCCCGGAAAATTGTTCAGGTTCATCCAGATAAAAAATGCTTTTCCGACAATATTCTGATCCGGCACGAAACCCCAGTAACGGCTGTCCAGGCTGTTATCCCGATTATCCCCCATCATAAAGTATTGTCCAGCAGGGACGGTGCAGCTGAAGCCTTCGACATTATAAGTACACAGTTCATGCTGCGGAAAAGCATCGGGATTGGGTACATAAGACGGCGCCCGTTCGTCATTGAGAATCCTGTGCTTCACACCGCCCAAATTTTCCAGAAATTGCCTAGAGTAGCTTAAATGCTCTTCATCCAGATAATCCGGCAGCGGCTTATAAGAAATGTCTTTACCATTCACAGTTAAGCGTTTGTTTTTATAAGTTATTTTATCACCTGGCACACCGATCACGCGCTTAATATAATCGAGCGAAGGATCTTTCGGGTATTTGAAGACCATTACATCGCCGCGTTGCGGATTGTTGACTTCTATGATTTTCTTATTAATGATAGGCAACCGTACGCCATAGGTAAATTTATTCACCAGGATCAGATCACCAATCTGCAATGTCGGCACCATGGAGCTGGACGGGATTTTGAACGGCTCGTACAGGAACGAGCGCAGGAAAAACACCAGCGCAATGACAGGGAAAAAACTGCCGGAATACTCGATCCATGTCGGTTGCCTGAGAATGGTCGCCGCCAGTGCCGTGCGGCCGCTGGTATCGAGCTTGACGCCATCGGTCGCCAGCCGCGTATTGCGCGCATCGAATTCCGCCAGCGCAGCGTTGGCTCTGGCACGGCGCTGTTTGGCCAGATAAAACACATCCAGAAACCAGACGACGCCTGTCGCGATCGTCAGTACGAACAGGATTAATGCAAAATTGCCTAAAATTGCTTGCAGATTCATTTATCGTCCACTTGTAAAATTGCCAGGAAAGCCTCTTGCGGAATCTCGACCGAGCCGACTTGCTTCATCCTCTTTTTGCCGGCCTTTTGTTTTTCCAGCAGCTTGCGTTTGCGGCTGATGTCGCCGCCGTAGCATTTGGCCAGTACGTTCTTGCGCAACGCTTTGACATTCTCGCGTGAAATAATGTTCGAACCGATTGCCGCCTGAATGGCGACATCGAACATCTGACGCGGGATCAATTCGCGCATTTTGCTGGCCACTGCGCGGCCGCGATACTGGCTGTTGGAGCGATGCACGATGATCGCAAGCGCATCCACCTTCTCGCTGTTGATCAGCATATCGACCTTGACCACGTCGGCAGCACGGTATTCCTTGAATTCATAATCCATCGACGCGTAACCGCGCGACGTCGATTTAAGCTTGTCGAAGAAATCGAGCACGATTTCCGCCATCGGCATTTCATACGTCAACTGGACCTGTTTGCCGTGATAGCTCATGTTGATTTGCACGCCGCGCTTTTGCGTGCACAGAGTGATGACCGAACCGACATACTCTTGCGGCATGTACAGATTGACCGTCACGATCGGTTCGCGCACTTCCTCGATTTTGGACGGATCCGGCATCTTGGATGGGTTGTCGACCATTACCGTCGCCCCGTCGCGCTGCACCACTTCGTATATGACGGTCGGCGCCGTGGTAATCAAATCCATGTCGAACTCGCGCTCCAGCCGCTCCTGCACGATTTCCATGTGCAGCAGGCCGAGAAAACCGCAGCGAAAGCCGAAGCCCAGCGCCTGCGACACTTCCGGCTCGTATTGCAGTGCTGCGTCGTTCAGCTTCAGCTTTTCAAGCGAGTCGCGCAACGCATCGTACTGGTTGGCCTCAACCGGAAACAGCCCGGCGAAAACCTGCGGCTGCACTTCCTTGAAACCCGGCAGCGGTTGTGCCGCCGGCTTGGCTGCAAGCGTGACGGTATCGCCGACCTTGGCGGCTTTCAATTCCTTGATGCCGGCAATGACAAATCCGACCTGCCCGGCAGAAAGCGACTCACGGTTGAGCGACTTGGGCGTGAAGACGCCGACGCTTTCGGTCAGATGCTGCGAGCCGTTCGCCATCAGCAGAATTTTATCCTTCGGTCGCAACGTCCCGTTGATCACGCGTACCAGCATCACGACACCGACGTAATTGTCGAACCACGAATCGACGATCAGTGCCTGCAACGGTGCGGTCGGATCGCCTTTCGGCGGCGGCACCTTGGCGATCAGCGATTCCAGCACGTCCTGCACGCCCAGGCCGGTCTTGGCCGAGCAGCGCACCGCGTCGGCCGCGTCGATGCCGATCACTTCCTCTATTTCGGCAATCGCGTTTTCCGGATCGGCCGAAGGGAGATCGATTTTGTTCAGCACCGGCACTACCTCGACGCCGAGATCGAGCGCGGTATAGCAGTTGGCCACGGTCTGCGCCTCCACGCCTTGCGACGCGTCCACTACCAGCAATGCGCCCTCGCACGCCGACAGCGAGCGGCTGACCTCATAGCTGAAATCCACATGGCCGGGCGTATCGATAAGGTTGAGGTTGTAGAGTTGACCGTCGAGCGCCTTGTAGGTCAGTGCCGCAGTCTGCGCCTTGATCGTAATGCCGCGCTCGCGTTCCAGGTCCATCGAATCGAGGACCTGGGCTTCCATTTCACGGTCGGACAAGCCGCCGCAAAGCTGAATGATGCGATCTGCCAGCGTGGATTTACCGTGGTCGATATGGGCAATAATGGAAAAATTGCGAATGTTGTTCATAATTTGTTGGGAACAGAGTATCGCTGCGCTTAACTCTATTCCGCAATGCTTCAATTTGTTGAGGACAGAGTACCGCCAGGCTTAATTCTGTCCCACACTTTCTAATATGTTGGGGACAGAGTCCCTTCCAGGGATAGACATGATGCGGCGCGCTGCGGCGCCTTGCAAACTCTGTCCCGCCAAACCCTGCCCCACAATACATAAATAAGCCAAGCTGCAATTACAAAAAAGGCGCCCCGAGCGGGGATGTTATCCCCAGGCGAGCGCCTTGTTACAGAATGTGGTCCGATTGCGGCATTTTACCGGATTTCAGAGGGGAAAGCCCGTGAAATCGGGCTCGACGATGTTAGCAATCGGCGTCATTCCGTAAAAATATCTTCACTTTCTGCTCATCCAGAAAGTAATGGCAGAGCCGCACCGGCGCCTCACTATTTTTACTTCCAAGCAATACAGGCACCAGTTCGTCGTATTGCGCAACCAGCGTCGCATCGCTATCCACATCGACTACCTCGATCGTAAACGGATACTCGCTGCGCAATGCATGCAGCGCTTCCAGCATATCGTCACAAAGGTGACAATACGAGCGTGAGTAAAGGGTGAAAAGGATCAAGGATTAGCAAAGACTTGACGAGAATATGCCGGGCAACCGCAGTGTTCAGCGCACATTATAAGGCCTTGGCGCGTGCCGTCCGACGGACCGCATCAAGAGTGCAAGACTCTTGCAACGGTGCCTATTCGACAAGCCGGGCGGTGCACTCCCTCCGGCGACCAACGGGAGTGTGACCGCAGGGAATGCAACGCCAGAGCTCGGCTGTGCACTCCCTCCGGTCGCAAGAAAAAGGCTGCAAGCTCAACCAGCTCGCAGCCCCCTGTCGGATCGTGCCAATAATTACTGTCCGTTCGGCTTCACCGGCACAAATTGCGACGACTCGCCGCGCCGTATCAGCAAGACCGCTGTCTTTTTCGGCTCGAGCTTCGATATCAATGCATTGAATTGCTTCACATCCTTGACGTCGTTATTGTTCAAACGAAGTACCACATCGCCCGGACGAATTCCGGCACGCGCAGCAGCGCCTTCCGCTATTTCCACGATCGCGCCACCCTCGATCTTGAGCTCTTTTTTCTGGGCGTCAGTCAGATCGCTGACGACCAGCCCCAAGGCGTTGGCAGGCCGAGGCGGTTTTACCTTTTTGTCTTCTTTCGTCGCGACTTTATCCGCTTCCATTTCGGCGATGGTCGCGTTCAGATCACGCGTAGCGCCTTTGCGCCACACGGTTACGGTCGTGCGCGTGCCGGGTTTGGTATTACCCACCAGGCGCGGCAAATCGGTCGATTTTTCAATCGGAACCCCGTTAAATTTGAGAATGATGTCGCCGGCTTCCAATCCTGCCTTCTCCGCCGGGCTGCCTGATTCGACGCGCTGCACCAGCGCACCGTGCGCCTTGGGCAAACCGAGCGAATCCGCAACATCCTTGGTTACTTCGCCGATCTGCACGCCAATACGGCCGCGGGTGACCTTGCCGGATGTTTTCAGTTGTTCGGAAACACGTATCGCTTCATCGATCGGCACCGCGAACGAAATGCCCATGTAGCCGCCGGAACGGCTGTAAATCTGCGAGTTGATGCCGATGACTTCGCCGCGCATGTTGATCAACGGGCCGCCGGAATTACCAGGGTTGACCGCGACATCGGTTTGGATCAGTGGCAAATAGTCACCCGTATCGCGTGCCTTGGCGGAAACGATGCCGGCAGTGACGGTATTGTCCAGACCGAACGGCGAACCGATCGCAATCACCCATTCCCCGACCCGGACTTTACTCATGTCGGCGGTCGCCGTCAGGCGCGGCAAATTGCTGCCTTCAATCTTGACCAAGGCGACATCCGTGCGCTTGTCCGCGCCGATGATTTTGGCCTTGAATTCACGCTTGTCGGTCAGCGTGACGTACACATCATCCGCACCGTCCACTACGTGCGCGTTCGTCATCACGTAACCATCGGCGGATATGACGAAGCCGGAACCAACGCCGCGCGGCACGTCTTCTTCCTGCTGCGGGGGGGACTTGCGTCCACGCGGCGGCTTCTCTGGTTGCTGGCGGGGAGGAATCGGCACACCAAAGAAACGGCGGAAAAACTCCTGCATTTCCTCATCGTCACCGCCGAGTCCCTCGGCCTGGCCGGCACTGACTTTCTGGGTGGTTCGGATATTGACCACCGCAGGTCCGACTTTATCGACCAGGTCGGTAAAGTCAGGCAGTCCCGCGCTCGAGGCTGCATAGGCGGCCGGTGCGGCACCAAGCAGCGCCGGTGCGAAAAAAGCGCTTGCAGCGCCTAGAAGTACTGCCAACAATGCATTTTGAATGGAAGAGACTGTTTTCATATATTCATTATCTGCTGCTAGCCTTGAATTCAATCGAATTAGCGACTTGTTTAATCGCTGCGGAGGGCACCTCACCCACAATAGTAAGCCAAAAATCACCCTGCCGCTTACCGATGATATTCATTGCGCCTTGCTGCATTGAACCCTCGGTACGGCTATACGTGCCGGGTTCGATAAAAACCGAAATCGCCGCCAGCCCATCGGAAAAAACAATTTGCGACACTTCACGTTGAGTCAGCCTGGCAGTTGGTTGGGCATTGTCCGAAACGCGGTCGCCGCCTGCCGTATCCGATACAAGCCGCTTGACTTCACGAATTTTTTTAAAGCCCGGCGGCACCGATTTGACCGACCAGTTCGACAGATTAACCTGGCTCATCACCGCGTTTTCGACACGCCAGCCACGGGTGTTGGCGAAGCTTGGCCTGACCCGGTTGGGATCGATGTTGCCGATGGCGATTTGGGCAAAGGCAATCTGCTCAACCACTTCGCTTTTTTCATTGAGGGTTTGGGCACGCAGCAACAGGCCGGTCGATTTTTCAGCCCACAATTTGTAACCGTAGCGCAGGTTGTCTTTCGGCTCAAGCAGGACTGCTTGACAGTCGAAACCGGCAACCCGCCCGGTCTCGCCTTTTCTGATGTTGTAATGCTCTGCCAGATCGGCCGGATTGGCGGCCAGAATGGCCGGAAACACATCCTGCGTCACGCGCTTTTCAACCAGCAAGGTTTTGGCTTCCGGCACGTAGCAGATGATTTCTTCATTGTTGCGAATGTATTCGCGCGGCTTGCCGTCGAGGACTTCAAGCTTTTCAATCTCGTTCCTGCCGTCCAGCACATGGGTAATGCGCGATGTGCGCACCAGATTGCCTTGCTGGTAGACGAAAGTGCCGGAATAGCTGAGCCTCTGCGCGGCAGATTGAATTTTCTTTAGCCAAGCCTGCGCCTCCCGCCTGTCGGCAGTCATCGGGCCGGGGGTTTCGGCGTGCGCAGTAAAAACAATGAAACTGGATAAAACAACGACAAACCTAAACAAGACCAGTGTTCGCCGCATAAGGTTATTTATCAGAATCGGTTGCGAATGTGGCGGAACGCGCAAACTGCGCAGTGCTATACACGGAAGGAGAAAAACGTTGATGCGCCAGCAGGTATTCGTCGATACGCGGATCGCGCAATACGGTACCGTCTCTTGCATTGGCGGAGGATACCGCAGCCGCGGAAATGACGGAAGCATGCGACATACCACTGCTGGCTGATAGCACTGCCGCCGGTTCATTGGCGCCCGGGGAACTTCCGTTCGTCGCCACCATTAACTGTGGTCCCGCCATCAGCGCGACCGTTGCCGCTGCAGCTGCAGCCATGCCCGGCAGCGCGAAGCGCTTGATAGTGCGCCTGGCAGAAGCCGCAACACTGAGCGCTTGATCTTCAGGCGCGCATGACGGCACGCAGTTGGCGGGGGCGATAATCGTAGGCTCTGCCTCCAGCCGAGCGGCCATGCGGGCCGCGAAACCGGGGCTCAATGCGACTGCCATTTCGTCTGACCGCATCACATCGCCAATCTGGTGGTAGATGTCCCAGGTCGCATGGCCATCCGGCTGGCGTACGGCCGCCAATGCCACATCGATATGGGCGCCCTCCAACTCCCCGTCGGCTAATGCCGAAATTTGTTCCTGGGTCATTTTATTCGTATTCATAAGTTACCTCGCCAAAGCCAACCAATCCCTTTTTACAACCCATTCATTTTTTTGTTCTTTACCAGCGCTTGTCAAGCGCGGTACCAAGCAGCGGCCTGAGCTTTTCGGCGATAGCTTCACGTGCCCTGAAAATCCGGCTGCGCACGGTACCGATCGGGCATCCCATCGCTTCGGCAATTTCATCGTAGCTCAGCCCTTCGATTTCACGCAAGGTAATCGCCATCCGCAACTCCTCCGGCAGCGCATCCATTGCCACATTCACCGTCTCAGCAATCTGCTTGGTTGCCAGCATCGATTCCGGCGTGTTGATATCTCTTAGGTGCTCTCCATCATCAAAAGTTTCTGCCTCCTCGGCGTCGGCCTCGGTCGAGGTCGGAGCCCGCCGGCCCTGTGTGACCAGGTAGTTCTTCGCGGTATTGATACCGATCCTATACAGCCAAGTATAAAACGCAGAATCTCCGCGAAACTGCGGCAGTGCGCGATAAGCTTTAATAAAAGCTTCCTGTACAACATCCTCCGCCTCCGCCTGGTCGCGAACAAGCCGCGACACTAGCCGCATCAATTTCCGTTGGTACTTGGTCACTAATAGCTCGAACGCCTTTTTGTCGCCACGCTGGACGCGCTCAACTAGTAGTTGATCAATGTCGCGTTCTGTCGTCAATCCCCATTTCCTTGTTTTTATGCAACATAGACGCGGCTAACTGTTGACTGAGAGAAACATAATAAGTTCAATGAAAGTGTACAAATTGGTCAAACAATTCAATCTTCGGGGCGATTATTTTGCGCGGCAATCCAACGACACGCAACCAATAATGTCCGAAACTCCTCCGCCGCAATGCAATCCCGGAGAATCGGCAATACGATAATCCGATTGTCGTCATTCTGCAGTCGCAATAGCAGCAGGTGCGGCCAGATTGTCGAATCAGGCATCAATCGCACCGACTCACCGCCATCCTGTCCGCTCAGCCACTCGCTCTGCCGGGAAAGAGCGGCTACCCCGCTATATTCCATCAAACGGATTTGTCCGATGCCGGAAATATCAATATGAAACGTTTTTCTTTGCCGAACTGTGCAATAAAATCCCGACAACGCCGCAAAAAGACATCCGCCTGCGATCGAGAGACGCGGATAGAAGGGTAATTCCCCCACTCCGGCCAAGCCGATCATGCCTGCGGCAAATACGATTCCGGTGCACAGGCAGCCGACTATGGCGAGCAATAATCTGGATGGCCTGAGCACAACAGACACTGCAATGGACATATTTGGAAAGAAACGCTTTGCCCGTTGATCCTCATTGAGCGAGAATCAACGGGTAATGGTTAGACTTTGCCGAAAATGAGCGTCCCGTTGGTACCGCCGAATCCAAACGAGTTTTTTACTGCGACATTAATGGGCATCTTGCGAGCCTCGTTGGCGCAGTAGTCAAGATCGCATGCCGGATCCTGATTGAAGATATTGATCGTCGGCGGCGATAATTGATGATGCACCGCCAGCACGGTGAAAACCGATTCCAGGCCACCGGCACCGCCCAGCAAGTGGCCGGTCATCGATTTGGTGGAATTCACCACTATGCTGTTCGCATGATCGCCTAAAGCGCGTTTGATGGCGACCGTCTCGGCAAGATCGCCCAACGGCGTCGATGTGCCATGGGCATTGACATAATCCACCTGGTCGGCGTTGATCTGCGCATTACTCATCGCTGACATCATGCTGCGACGTGCGCCATCTCCGTTTTCCAGCGGTGCAGTCATGTGATATGCATCGGCACTCATGCCAAAACCGAGCAACTCTGCATAGATCCTGGCGCCCCGGGCTTTCGCGTATTCGTATTCCTCAAGCACCATGACTCCGGCACCTTCGCCCAGAACGAAGCCGTCGCGATCCTTGTCCCACGGACGGGATGCCGTTGCCGGATCGTCGTTGCGCAAAGACAGTGCGCGAGCCGACGCAAAACCGCCAAGACCCAGCGGTGAAACGGTCGCTTCTGCGCCGCCGGCGATCATTACATCGGCATCGCCGTATTCGATCATCCGGCCCGCTGCACCGATCGAGTGCAAGCCCGTGGTGCAAGCTGTCACAATTGCCAGATTCGGTCCGCGCAAACCGTATTTGATCGAGAGGTTGCCGGAGATCATGTTGATGATCGAGGCCGGTACGAAGAAAGGGCTGATCCGGCGCGGCCCGCGATTCGTCATGTCAGCGATTGTTTCTTCGATCAGCGGCAACCCGCCGATGCCGGAACCTATAATTACGCCGATCCGCTCGGCATTGGTTTCCGTTACGGTCAGACCACTATCCTGTATTGCCTGGATGCCTGCAGCCATGCCGTAGTGGATAAAGGTATCCATATGGCGCGCTTCCTTGGCAGGGATGTAGTCCTCGATATTGAAGCCTTTCACTTCCCCGGCGAAATGCGTGGTGAAGGGTGTGGCGTCAAATTTGGTGATGGTCGCAATACCGGATTTGCCCGCGACTAGCGCAGTCCATGCATCGGCAACGGTATTGCCAACAGGGGCAACACACCCCAAACCAGTAACGACGACACGACGTTGACGTGAACGGCTCAAGCGATTCTCCTGGAGTCGGTCAACACGCGCTCACGCTTTGACGTGTGCCTTGGCGTAATCGATTGCCTGCTGCACGGTCGTGATTTTTTCGGCTTGCTCATCGGGGATTTCCATCTCGAACTCGTCTTCGAGTGCCATTACGAGTTCAACCGTGTCGAGCGAATCAGCACCGAGATCATCGACAAAGGATGATTCAATTTTGATGTCTGCTTCGGCAACGCCCAGTTGCTCAGCGACGATTTTTTTAACACGTAGTTCGATATCGGACATCTTATGCCTCCAGTGAGTGGTTACAGAAAGTGCGCGCATTTTATCAGGTTTGCGCGATGAAAATTTACTTTTAGCTTGATTTTCTACAATGCTTCTACTTCGGCCAAAACCACCTGTTGAACTTTACGTAATTCGCAACAGCGAATTACGTCTGTTCCGACCCTCGCTCTGCGAAAGAGGGCCGGCGATGAGCGATTGAGCGCTCAGATTATCATCCATTTTGTAACGCTCAATAAATATTGTTCAGCTCATATACATGCCACCGTTGACGTGCAATGTCGTCCCGGTAATATAACCAGCTTGCGGCGATGCAAGAAATGCCACCGCTGCAGCAACGTCTTCCGGCAATCCGAAGCGCCCGATCGGAATATTCTGCAGTAACGCCTTTATCTGCTGTTCGTTCAATGCCTTTGTCATGTCCGTATCGATGAAGCCGGGGGCGATGCAGTTGACCGTGATATTGCGGCTGCCGATCTCGCGTGCCAGCGCCCGGCTCATGCCCGCCACACCGGCCTTGGCCGCAGCATAATTCATCTGGCCCGGATTGCCGGCCGAGCCGACCACCGACGTGATATTAATGATACGCCCATGCCTGGCCTTCATCATGCCGCGCAATACGGCACGCGATATGCGCGCCACCGCCGTCAGATTGGTCGCGATCACCGCATCCCATTCCTCGTCCTTCATCCGCATCGCAAGCTGATCCTGCGTGATACCGGCATTATTGACAAGGATCGACAGGCTGCCAAACTCCTTCTGGATCTCATCGACCACGGCATTGCAGCGCTCGGCATCGTTGACGTTGAGCACGATGCCTTTGCCGCAATCGGATCGAATCGAAGCAAGATACTCCGAAATCGCCGCCGCTCCCGGCTCCGACGTCGCGGTGCCGATCACTTTCGCGCCTTGGCTGGCCAGTTCCTGCGCGATGGCACGACCGATGCCGCGCGATGCACCGGTGACCAGTGCCACTTGATTGCTTAAATTGGAATTCTGCGTGGTCACTTTAAAAGCTCCAGGATTTTGTCCAGTGAGGCCTGATCGACAATTGCATCGCCGGTCAGGCCGCTATTGATTCGCTTGGTCAAACCCATCAATACCTTGCCGGGTCCGCATTCAACCACCTGCGTAATGCCTTGAGAAGCGATTTTTTGCACGGTCTCGACCCAGCGCACCGGATTGGCGGCCTGGCGTACCAAAGCATCTTTTATACCTGCGGGATTACTGACGATGGCAACATCGACGTTGTTAATCAATGGAATTTGCGGGGCTGCAAAGGAAAGATCGGCCATGTAATCACGTAACCGATCCGACGCCGGCTTCAACAGCGATGAGTGGAATGGCGCCGATACCGGCAGCGGCAACGCACGCTTGGCACCCTTGGCCTTCGCCGCTTCGCAGGCCCGCTCCACCGCGCTCTTGTGCCCGGCGATCACGACTTGCGCCGGCGCGTTGAAATTGACTGCCTCCACCACCTGCCCCTGCGCCGATGCGACGCAAGCGGCCTGCACATCTTCATCCGACAAACCGAGAATTGCCGCCATCCCGCCCTGTCCGACCGGCACCGCTTCCTGCATCGCCTGGGCCCGGAAACGCACCAGCGGCACCGCATCCTTGAATGCAATAACACCTGCGGCAACCAGCGCCGAATATTCGCCAAGGCTGTGGCCGGCCACAATTGCCGGCGCCTTGCCGCCAGCGGCGATCCAGGCCCGATAGAATGCGACGGCGGCCGTCAGCATTACCGGCTGGGTGTTGGTGGTGAGATCGAGCTCTTCTTTCGGCCCCTCGGCGATCAGCTTGCCGAGGTCGAACTGCAAGGCATCGGATGCTTCCATCACCGTTTGCCTGACAACGGCATTGTCGGCAAAGCCATTGAGCATACCGATGGCTTGCGAACCTTGGCCGGGAAAAACGAATGCGAATTTGGTCATGTTTATCTAATTTGCTGGGGCCAGAGTAACTCGACGCGCTGCGGCGCCTCGCAAACTCTGTCCCGCAATTTAATTGTTTTTTACATTCGTGCGAGCACCGCACCCCAGGTAAAGCCGCCGCCCACGCCTTCCATCATCACATTCTGTCCCGGCTTGATGCGCCCGTCGCGTACTGCCTTGTCTAGCGCAAGCGGGATCGATGCGGCAGACGTGTTTCCCTGCTGATCGACGGTGACGACCATCTTATCCAGCGTCAGGTCGAGCTTTCTCGCAGTACTTTGCATGATGCGGATATTTGCCTGATGCGGTATCAGCCAGTCGATCTGCGAGGCGCTCATATCGGCGATTCTAAGCGTTTCATTCGCGACTTTTTCAAGAACCGATACGGCCAATTTAAATACGGCGGGCCCATCCATGTAGAGAAAAGCGCTGCCCGCCACTGCGCCGCCGCTAACGTTGCCAGGCACACACAGAATATCGGCGTAGCTGCCATCGGCGTGCAGTTTGGTGGCCAGAATGCCTGGTTCCCTGGAGGCCGTCAGCACTACGGCACCGGCACCGTCGCCGAACAGCACGCAGGTGGTCCGGTCCTCGAAGTTGAGAATGCGCGAAAATACTTCCGCACCTACAACCAGAACGTTCTTGTGCGCGCCGGACTTGATAAAACTGTCTGCGATAGAAACCGCATAGACGAAGCCGCTGCATACCGCCTGCACATCGACTGCGGCGCATTCGTTGGTGATGCCGAGTTTGCGCTGTATGACGCATGCGGTACTGGGGAAACCGCCAAAGTGGTCGGGGGTGGATGTCGCAAGAATGATCAGATCGATATCATTTGCAGCCAGTCCGGCCATCTCGAGCGCGCGGCTGGACGCTTCTACCGCCAGGTCGCTCGATTGCACATCCGGTTCCGCATAATGGCGTGCCGAAATTCCGCTGCGGGAAACGATCCATTCATCCGAGGTTTCGATTCCTTTTTCTGCCAGCTGCCGTGCGAGCTCCTGATTCGTCACCCGCTTGGGCGGCAGATAGCTGCCGGTGCCTATAATTTTGCTGTAAAGAGTCATGCGGTTTTCTGTTGATTTAATTCAGTCACCACGGGTGCGTTTTCAGAGTCCGACAGCTGTTCCGGCTGCGGCATCAGCTCCGCGATGGTTTTGGAAATCCGCGACAACACATCGTATTTCGCCGCGTCGAACGCGCGTTTGATCGCCCATTCATAGCCGTATGCATTTTCGCCGCCATGGCTCTTGAACACAAGCCCGCGCAAACCCAGCAAGCTGGCGCCATTGTACCGGGACGGATTCAGTCGTTGGGAAATCGATTTGAGCGCGCCGCGTGCAATCAGGGCGCCCAGCATATTGAGTGGACCGCTCTTGAACTCTGCCTTGAAGGCGGCTTTAAAGAGCCGGCCCAGACCTTCGGCGGCCTTGAGTGTCACGTTACCGACAAAGCCGTCGCATACGACAATGTCGGTCGTTCCTTGAAAAATGTCGTTGCCCTCGACATTGCCATAAAAATTAAGCACGCCTTTCGCATGGTCGGCACGCAGCAATTCCGCAGTCTGCTTGACCACCTCATTGCCCTTGATGTCTTCTTCGCCGACATTGAGAAGACCAACCGTCGGTTTTGGCTTGCCTTCCATCGCGGAAACCAGCGCAGAGCCCATGAGTGCGAATTGATGCAGGTGCTGCGGTTCGCAATCGACGTTCGCACCCAGATCCAGCATGTAGGTGGGGCCGTCTTTCTGGTTCGGAAGGATGGTGCAGATCGCAGGACGATCGACGCCCGGCAGCGTTTTCAATAGATAGCGCGATACGGCCATCAGCGCACCCGTATTGCCGGCGGAGACACATGCTTGCACCTGCCCGTCTTTCACCAGGTTGATCGCGACGCGCATGGAAGAATCTTTTTTGCGGCGCAACGCAACCTCCACCGAGTCATGCATTGTGACGACTTCGGTGGCGTTTTTTACCGACAAGCGCGGATGATTTGCCGCCTTGTGCTTTCTAAGCTCGATCCCGATCGCATCTTCCAGGCCGACCAAAATGAGTTCGGCGCCGGGTTCGCGATTGACGAATGAGACGGCAGCAGCGACGGTAACCGATGGGCCATGGTCCCCGCCCATGCAGTCAATAGAGATTTTGATTGTCATTGTTTTGATTCAATACCTTGTTCCAACCACATTATGGGCCAGATTCGGTGTGATTCACAATGACGCAATGTGCTGTTTAGGCATATAAAAAGCGGCGTCAAGTCGGAAACTCGTCACGCCGCAGTTGGCTTTGGAACAACGATCAACAATTACTCGTCGTTCTTGGTCTTGATGACTTTACGGCCACGATAATAGCCGTTCGGGCTGATGTGGTGCCGCCTATGTGTCTCACCGGTGGTCGGCTCGACTGCCAACGGGGGAGCAACCAGAAAATCGTGCGCACGGTGCATGCCGCGCTTGGACGGGGATTTTTTATTTTGCTGAACAGCCATGATAACTCCTAAACCTTAAGTTCTACGATTCTAACATATCCGGTTGGCAAATTCATAGGCAAACCGGCGGTTTTTACTACCGCTTTCTATATCAAGCTTATTGCTTCAAATTCTTCAGTACCGAAAACGGCGAGTCCTGTCCGGCGTTTTTCAGCGCATCGACTGCCGCCTGATCGGGACAGGCGGCATGCTTGGGCGCCAACGGCAGTGCCAGCAAAGCCTCGTCCTCAATCAACTGGATGATATCAAATGCCCTTGATCCGACGATCACTTCGATCATGTCGTCAGCGAGCAACGCATCAATTTCATCTGCGCTTGATTCGTCCGTCGCGACAATCAGAATCGATTCCGATTCGATTGCAAATTCAAACGGCGTCAGGCAGCGTTGGCATCTCAACTGCACCTGACCCGACACCGACAATGTCAACTGCAAATGACCCAATCGGTCCGCCCCGCCCTGCAACGACCAGCGCAGCAGACCGGATCTGTTCGCCAGTTCCCCGGCCAGCCGGGGCAAGTCGGCGACAGCAGTCTCACCTTCGCGGCGTTCTTTGCGCCGACTGAATTCAAAGGCGTCGATCACAAAAGCATTCATAGGCCAAACAACCCGGAAAACCTGCGATAATAACAGACTTTTCCCTTATTCGTCAAAGTGTTAGCACACTTTTGGCAAACTTGTACGTCCGTGAAATAAAACATCAGTCCATGCGCTCGTCGTCCACCCTACCCCGGCTGATTCTCGGGTCAAGCTCGAAATACCGCGAGGAATTGCTGTCCCGTCTGCGCATTCCGTTCGACGTGATGGTGCCGGACATCGATGAAACGCCGTATCTGGCCGAAACGCCGGCAGCCACAGCATTGCGCCTGGCGCAAGCGAAAGCCGCCGCGATTGCCGCGCTGGTGCCGGAGGCACTGATCATCGGTTGCGACCAAGTAGCGACACTGGACGGCGAGCAGATCGGCAAACCCGGTTCACACGATAATGCCTTGGCGCAACTACAGAAAATGCGCGGCCGGCGTGTCGTATTTCATACCGCATTGTGCGTGTGGGACGGGCGCAGCAGTCGGACAGGCTATGCTGTCCAATTGGAAAATGTGCCGACATTTGTCACCTTTCGCAATCTCCCGGACGATGAACTGGATGCCTATTTGCGTGTCGAGCAGCCTTACGATTGCGCTGGCAGCGCAAAGAACGAGGGGCTGGGGATTGCAGTGATCGAGAAAATTGAAAGCAGCGACCCGACAGCGCTTACCGGCTTGCCGCTGATCGCATTGACTACCATGCTGCGCCGGGCCGGAATTCCTTTCTTTACCGGTTAAACCATCATTTCATCAGGGCTTGCTGCCGGTTTGCCGCTTGCCGGGTGTTCGACAGACTTTTTATATTCTCCACTCCTAGTGATTCCTTGCGAATAGAACATGCCAGGCACTCTCTACCTTATTCCCAATACGCTCGGCCAAGATCAAGGCGTCCATGCCGATCCGCTCGCATTGATCATCCCGATCGAGGTGCAGGCAATCACGGCCAGGATCGATTATTTTATTGCCGAGAATGCAAAAACCACTCGCGCTTTTCTGAAGCTGGTCGCTGCGGCGTATCCGCTTGCCAGACCGCTGCAGGAAATCCGAATCGCGGAACTCGATATCAACACCGATGCCGCAGCACTCCCCGCGTTGCTGGAGCCGCTATTGGCCGGCCGGGATGCCGGCCTGATTTCGGAAGCCGGCGTACCCGCGGTTGCCGACCCGGGGGCAAACCTGGTGCGTCTGGCGCATACGCGCGGTATCGCGGTCAAACCGCTGGTCGGCCCGTCGTCCCTTCTGCTCGCGGTCATGGCAAGCGGCTTGAACGGTCAAAGCTTCGCATTTAACGGCTATCTGCCGATCGATGCGCAGCAGCGTGCAAAACGCATCAGGATGCTCGAGGAACGCTCGCGACAGGAAAATCAGACCCAGCTTTTCATCGAAACGCCGTATCGCAACAGCGCATTGCTGGAAGCCCTCGTGATGACCTGCCAGCCCGGTACGCTGCTCTGTGTTGCGACCGATTTGACCCTGCAGTCCGAATTGATCAGGACGCAGACGGCGGCAAAATGGAAAGGCGATCTGGCCTCCGGTAAAACACCGGATTTTCACAAGAAACCGACTGTATTTCTGTTACTGGGAAGTTGAGCGACGAGAGTGCAAAACGGCGGTGTTGCGCCGCCGTTTTGCTTGCCCCCGGACGGGACATTTTGCGAGGAGCAGAACGCTCCTCATCGCCGCATCGTCGACACGGTGATCGGGTGGTACCCGGAACAGGCTTGTCTACAACGGTTTTTCTTGAAAATAACGTCGTAACCGGTTCTTCTTCACTATATGACAAAACGAAAAAACCGCAAGGGAAGAATGGAAATCTTCGGTCGCGTCACGCACCGACCAGTCAATCAATCCGGCCAGGCAGTGGTCTGCTTTGTACTTTGTAATTGGTTGAGCTAACAGCGCGATGTAATTTCGTATCAGGCTAGGCGCGAAAAGACGCGCTTTTATATTTAATCAATTGGGAAGCAGACCATTAGCGCAGGCTTGGCTTCGCCCCGTCCCAGATCGATTTCACTGCCCCGGCTCCCGCCGCTGCGCCGAATTTTTTCAACATGCGCTCAGGTAAACCCTCGTGCTGGGTGTAATCGACGATATCCGTCATTTTCAACTCGTTGCGTGCGACGCTGTCGACAGTGCCGAAACCGTCGGCCAGTCCAAGTTCGACTGCTTTTGAACCGCTCCAGAACAGACCTGAAAACATCTCCGGCGTTTCTTTCAGGCGTTTGCCACGGCCCTTGCGCACCACGTCGATAAATTGCTGATGAATTTCATTCAGCATCGCTTGCGCATAGGCTTTATGTTTCGGAGTTTGCGGGCTGAACGGGTCCATGAAACCCTTGTTCTCGCCGGCGGTCAGCAGGCGGCGTTCGACGCCGATTTTGTCCATCAGGCCGGTGAAACCGAATCCATCCATCAGTACGCCGATCGAGCCGACGATACTGGCTTTATTGACATAAATTTTGTCGGCCGCCGCAGCGATGTAATACCCGCCGGACGCGCACATTTCATCGACCACGACGTATAGCGGCTTCTGCGGATAGGCACTGCGCAAACGGATGATCTCGTCATTGATCATGCCGGCTTGCACGGGACTGCCGCCGGGGCTGTTGATGCGGAGAATGACGCCGACCGAACCGCTATCCGCATAGGCTCTGTTGAGCGCGGGAATGACTGCATCGGCAGCGCCGGCACCGCCGGCTTCGATCGAACCGTCGATTTCGATCAGTGCGGTATGCTGGCCGCTCGTTTCCAGATCGGTCCCGCTGAAATCGAATATCATCTGGAGTGCAAATACTACAACAGCCAGTGTTGCCAGTTTGAAAAAAATGCCCCAACGGCGTCGCGCGCGCTGCTCGCGCAACGCAGCGAATGCGAGTTTTTCAAGCACCTCGCGTTCCCAGCCTTCTTTCCCGGATGGCTGCTGATCGGTATTTTCGTTGTGGTTATACATGATTATCGCTGTTTTCGTTCCCTTGAAAGCTTATGCTCTCATGGGCCTTACATATTCATCGGGTTGCCAGAATACCTGATTGTCCCGTTCAACCACCATGATAGGACGCAAACGACCGCCGCGGCAGGGACCACCCGCGCATCTGCCGGTTGCTGGCGCATAAATCGCACCGTGGGTGGAACACATCAAATACAGGCCGGTTGATTCGAAAAAACTGCCCTCGGTCCAATCCAGCTCTATCGGCACATGCGCGCACTGGTTCAGATAAGCATAGGCGGTGCTGTTGTATCGCACTGCAAATCCCGTCGCGTCTTCACCGCCGGCAGTGACGGGAAAACGCACCCCTTTGCCGCCTTCTTGCAAAACACCGGCGTCACAGATAAAAATGGCAACATCGGTCATGATCGGTTACCCATTTTCAGTCAACCATGCGTGCAGTTCCGCGATCGAGCTTGCCGCATATAGCGGATTGAGTGCCTGCAGTTCATGTCCCGAATGCGCGCCGTAGCGCACTCCGATTCCGGCGGCACCCGCATTGATCGCCATCTGCAAATCATGGGTCGTATCGCCTATCATGACAGTGCGCTTCATGTCCTGTCCCAGTTCGCGCGTCAGCTCCTGCAGCATTGCCGGGTGCGGCTTGGAAAACGTTTCATCGGCGCAGCGCGTAGCGTCGAACAGCGACACCAGTTTGGCGGCATCGAGCGCACGGTTCAGTCCGACCCGGCTCTTGCCGGTGGCAACCGCAAGAAAATATCCTTGCTGCGACAGTTCGGTCAGCATTTCGCGCACCCCGTCGAACAGGGTCAGTCCCTGGTCTTGCGCCAGATAGTGATAGCGGTACCGTTCCGCCATGCGCGGATAGTGTTTCGGATCGACGTCGGGCAATGCCGCCTGCATCGCGTCTTGCAGACCGAGGCCGATCACATACGATGCCGCTTTGTTGTCGGGAATCGGAAGACCCAGGTCTTTGGCAGCCGCCTGAATACATTTCACGATGGCAGCAGTGCTATCCATCAGCGTACCGTCCCAATCGAATACGATCAGGTCAAATTGCTTTCTTGCCATTTTTTCTGACAGTGCGTACTGTCGACTCCTTGTTTTGTAATGACCGCTTATTTCAAGTTCAATTCTGTCTGCACGGACGTTTTTTCCAGGCTTTTCAGAAACCGCTCGCATTCCGGCGGCAGCGGCGCATTCAACGTAGTCGGCCTGCCTGTTTCCGGATGGACAAATGTAATGCGATGCGCATGCAAAAACATCCGCTTCAGCGCAATCCGCGTATCGTCTGCCTTTTGCAAACTCCGATTCAACGCGAAATCGCCGTACTTGTCGTCGCCGGCGATGGCAAATCCGCTGGAGGCAAGATGTACCCTGATCTGGTGCGTACGGCCGGTTTTCAGTTCGGCTTCCAACAAAGCGAATGGACCGTATTTTCGCAATAAATTGAAGATCGTGTGCGACGCTAGGCCATCCGCCTGCACTTTGACCCGGCGTTCGCCATCAGGAGCGTTGTACTTGAATAAAGGCAATTTGATATGCTGCCTCGGATTTTGCCAATCGCCATGCACCAGTACCAGATAACGCTTGTCGACTTGCCCTTCGCGAATCTGGTCGTGCAGATTTGTTAACGCCGAACGCTTCTTGGCAAGCAGCAAGATCCCCGAGGTGTCGCGATCGAGGCGATGTGCCAGTTCAAGGAATTTCGCCTCCGGCCGTGCTGCACGCAATTGCTCGATCACGCCATAACTGACGCCCGACCCGCCATGCACCGCAACTCCGGCCGGCTTGTCGATGACCAGCAAATGATTGTCTTCAAGCAATATCTTGAATTCGGCGCCGGGTACGACCTGCGTCGGTTTTTCTGCCATGCGTACCGGCGGCACACGGACTACGTCACCTTCTTCCAGACGGTAAGTCTGGTCGATTCGGCCTTTGTTGACACGCACTTCACCCGAACGCAATACACGATATATATGGCTTTTTGGCACGCCTTTACAGATACGCAGCAAAAAATTATCGATCCGCTGCCCGCTTTCTTCCTCGGAGATCGTGATGAGCTGGACTTGAGGGGAAACCCCGGACGGCCGGGGAAGCACTGAAGTTTGCGCCTCTTTCCCAGAAAATCTCGCTAAGTCCTTCATTTTGAATGATATAATTGTTTCACAGCGGTTACAAAGCCCGCTGTTGGTGTAAGAATAAAAATACATTCTACACAGGGGCGTCTCCATCGGCCTCGCCAATTTGCAAATTCGATAGAAAAGATGTGTACGCACCATCCATGCGCGAGTCAAGGTTGCACCGTTGTTGTAATCGGATAGTGCAAGGATGTTGGACTGAATTGTTTGGATCGTAAGGATAAGTCTGGCAAGCTCTGCATAAAGAGAGCTCGCCGGTTGATGTGGTTGAAACCTGATTGCCGATTTTGCTAAACCCTATGTTCTGTTTGGCTCAACTGAATTGTTCACCGCCCGCGATTGTGCCTTCTGCGCTCGAATCATTCGATGCGCACGGCGCGGGCCATGTGCATGCCCGGCATCCCGATCAACTTCATCCGCGCCCCGTTGTGGCATCAGCGCAACTGCATTGCTGAGCCACACACCAAGGCAATTCCATCCCAAGCACTCCGCTCCCGCGTACATCCCTGTACCAGTTGCTGCCAATGCCAGTCATTAGGCAGCATTGAAGATGACCTTCGGGTCACGGAGCTAAAAAAATGAAACGCATGTTGTTTAATGCCACGCAGCAAGAAGAATTGCGCGTGGCCATCGTCGACGGGCAAAAGCTTATCGACATCGATATCGAAACCAGTGGACGGGAGCAACGCAAGTCCAACATCTATAAAGGAGTCGTCACCCGCATCGAGCCTTCGCTCGAAGCCTGCTTCGTCAGTTACGGCGAAGACCGCCATGGCTTTCTGCCGTTCAAGGAAGTCGCCCGCGCCTATTTCAAGGAGGGCGTGGACGTCCGCACCGCATCGATCAAGGATGCATTGCGGGAAGGACAGGAAATCATCGTCCAAGTCGAAAAGGAGGAGCGCGGCAACAAAGGCGCCGCACTGACCTCGTTCATCTCGTTGGCGGGACGGTACTTGGTATTAATGCCGAACAATCCGCGCGGCGGCGGCGTATCGCGCCGGGTCGAAGGCGAGGATCGGCAGGAATTGCGCGAAACTATGGACAAGCTCGATTTGCCGTCAGGCATGTCGGTTATCGCCCGCACTGCCGGTATTGGCCGCAATGTCGATGAATTGCAGTGGGATTTGAATTATCTGATGCAATTGTGGCGCGCGATCGAAGGCGCCGGCCAGTCCGCATCGGGGGCATTTCTGATATATCAGGAATCGTCGCTGGTGATCCGTGCAATCCGTGATTATTTCCAGCCGGATATCGGCGAGATCCTGATCGATACCGACGATATTTACGAGCAAGCCCAGCAATTCATGAGCCATGTGATGCCGGACATGGTGCACCGGGTCAAACGCTACCGCGACGACGTGCCGCTGTTTTCGCGCTTCCAGATCGAACATCAGATCGAAACCGCCTATTCGCGCACCGTGCCGTTGCCATCCGGCGGCGCGATCGTGATCGATCACACCGAAGCGCTGGTATCGGTCGACGTCAACTCGGCGCGCGCCACCCGCGGCAACGACATCGAAACCACCGCATTCAACACCAACTGCGAAGCAGCCGAAGAGGTTGCCCGTCAGTTGCGCCTGCGTGACTTGGGCGGGCTGATCGTGATCGACTTCATCGATATGGAGAATGCAAAAAACCAGCGCGAAGTGGAGACCCGGCTGAAGGATGCATTGCACTATGATCGTGCACGCGTGCAAATGGGCAAAATCTCGCGCTTCGGTTTGATGGAACTGTCGCGCCAGCGTTTGCGCCCATCGCTGTCCGAAGGCAGCCACGTGACCTGCCCGCGCTGCAACGGCACCGGTCATATCCGCGATACCGAATCTTCCGCCTTGCAAGTGCTGCGCATCATCCAGGAAGAAGCGATGAAGGAAAATTCGGCTTCGATCCATGTACAGGCACCGGTTGATGTCGCCGCGTTCCTGCTGAACGAAAAACGGGGCGAGATCCTGAAGATCGAAACCCGCCACCGCGTGGCAATCATCCTGATTCCGAACAAGCATCTGGAGACGCCTCACTACAAGCTCGAGCGCATCAAGCACGACGACCCGCGCCTGGAAGAGATCCAGGCCAGCTACGACATGGCCGAAGAAGCCGACACCGACATCAGTTACAGCAAGCGTCAGAAGGAAGAAGTCAAGCCGCGCCAGGAAGCAATGGTCAAAGGTATAACGCCCGACCGGCCGGCACCGATTGTCGAACGCAAGCAGGCAGAGCCGGCCACCGCTGTCCCGGCCTTGATGGCGTCTGGGGAAGAAAGCTTTCTCAGCAAGCTGTTTGGCCTGTTCCGTAAAAAACCGGTTGCGCCGGTCGTGGCCGCGGTTCCGGTCATTTCAGAAAAGCCGCAGCAAAACCGTGAACGCGGCGATCGCAATGGCCGCGGTCAGCGCGGCCGCAGCCGCGGAGGCCGTGGAGGACGCGAACGGGGCGAGGAACGCGATGCAGCCCGGTCGGAGCCGCGTGAGGAATCCGTCAAGCGACCGCAGGAAGTGCACAGCCGACCGCAGGAAGTGCACAGCCGACCGCAGGAAGTACACAGCCAGTCGCAGGCGGAAACAGCCACTGCACAATCGGCACGTCCGCCGCGCCCGCAGCGCGAACCACGTGAACCGCGCGAAACAAGCGAGGCGAGGCGTGAGCGCAATAATGAGCGCCCGCAACGTACTCCACGCGACGAGCGCAAGGAAACCGCCAAGGCAGTCAAGGAAGACGAGCCGTTGTTGAATGGTTCTTCAGCGGCAGCGGTCACCTTGGCGTCGGCCGCATTGGTGTCGACCGCCCCGCCGATCGAGCCATTGGAGGCAGGCGCAAGTCTGCCGGAAGCCGAGACCGGCGACCAAAGCGAAGAGCAGCACCGCCGGCGCCGCCGTCGTGGCGGCCGCAACCGGAATCGCCGTGAGCGCGAAAATGGCGGGACCGTCGAGTCCGGCGGTGAGCTCGAAGCCGGTGAGACTGCAGTTGCTGCTGCAACGATGTCGCAAGGCGAACCCGATGACGCGGCAAAGGCCGCGCCTGCCGCGACAACCGTCTCCACAGTGTCCGACGCAGCGCCGGCGATTACCGCGCTGACTTCTGCGATAGCGGCTCCGCTGATTCCGCAGGAGATTGCCCGGGTGCCGGAGTCAGATACGCCTGCCGCTTCGCCGATCGCTACCGCATCGGAACCGGCTTCGGCAACACCGGTTCAGCCTGATTCCATGCACGCCATTGCACCCGAACCGGTACACGCAACTGCGCCCGCTGAACCGGCAACGCCAACGCCGGCGCCGACGATGATGAAAATCGATCCGGCGAGCTCCGCACTCCCGTTGGTCGGCGGTGCACTCCCTTCGGCCGGCGGTGCACTCCCTTCGGTCGCAGGAAATGCAACGCCATCGCCATCGGCACAGCTGGACGACTTGCGCGCAGTGCTGGAATCGGCCGGTTTGACATTGGCCGTGACCGACCCGGAAAAACTGCGCGCCGCCCAGGAAGCCAATGCGAAAATCACTGCGGCGCCGCGCGTGCCGCGTGAACGTAAGCCGCTGCCGGCGTTACCGACCGAGCCATTGATTCAGGTGGAGACACATCGGTAAGCGTCTGACGCCTTCGTTGCCTAAAGAAAATGAAGGCAATTTGCAGGATGAAAAAAGGGAGCATTTGCTCCCTTTTTTCATTTGCAAGTGTCGCGCGCGAAACCGCAGCTCGCGCACGAACGCAGCCGGGTACGGCTGTTTGCCGTGCATGCCGGCATTGGACTGTTGCTACTGTTGCTACTGTTGCCGCTGCCGTATCGACGCAACCGCAGCGCTCGAATGACCTACAAGCATTCCCGGTAGCTTAGGCGCCCATTGATCCCGATACGGCGATGTATCGCGCCGGACGCTCATATGGTCAATTCGCTTGGCTTATGCGCGAATATCGCCGATGATAACGCACTCTTTGGAGAGGCAAAGCAGCATTCGGATACGTTCTGTCCTCGGAGAAAACGCTTGATACTGCTTTATGCTCTTGCCTTGAATAAAAAACAACATGACTACTGCAACGACTCAACTGGAGCGGCCTGCTACCGTTACCTTAAGCGAGGCCTTCCGGTTCTGGCTCAAGCTCGGCTTTATCAGCTTCGGCGGCCCGGCCGGGCAGATCGCGCTGATGCATACCGAACTGGTTGAAAAGCGGCGCTGGATTTCGGAGCAGCGTTTTTTGCATGCGTTGAATTACTGCATGCTGCTGCCTGGCCCGGAAGCCACACAACTGGCGGTCTATATCGGCTGGCTGATGCACCGCACTTGGGGTGGAATCATCGCCGGCACCTTGTTCGTATTGCCGTCGCTCGCCATCCTGATCGGACTGTCATGGGTCTATCTAGCGTTCGGCAACGTGCCGGCTATTGCCGGCGTGCTGTATGGCATCAAACCTGCAGTGGTCGCGATCGTGCTGGCCGCCGCGTGGCGTATCGGATCACGCACCTTGAAAAATGCGTGGCTGATCGCAATCGCGGTAGCCGCATTCCTTGCCATTGCAGCGCTGCAGCTACCCTTTCCTCTGATCGTGCTGAGCGCCGCGGTATTCGGTCTGGTTGGCGGCCGTGCCATGCCGGACACATTCAAAATCGGCGGCGGGCACGCGACGGCCAAGATAGCTTCCTACGGACCTGCGATCATTGATGACGATACCCCGACACCGGCGCACGCCCGTTTCTCGTGGAGCAAGCTGATCAGGGTAACTGCAATCGGAGTCGGTTTGGGGGCTGCGAGCTGGATGTTGATCGCCGCACAATTCGGGGTTGCCAATCCGCTGGCACAAATGAGCTGGTTTTTCACGAAAGCGGCGATGCTGACCTTTGGCGGCGCCTATGCGGTATTGCCCTACGTCTACCAGGGCGGCGTGGAAACCTACCAGTGGGTCACGCCGACGCAGATGATCGACGGTCTGGCACTCGGTGAAACCACTCCGGGTCCGCTGATCATGATAGTCGCATTCGTCGGCTTTGTCGGCGGCTGGAGCAAGGCATTATTCGGAGCCGACAGCCTGTTTTTTGCCGGCGTGATGGGTGCCAGCGTGGCGACGTTTTTTACGTTTTTGCCGTCATTCATATTTATCCTGGCGGGCGGCCCAATGGTCGAATCGACCCGAGGCAACATCAGGCTCACGGCACCTTTAACGGCCATTTCGGCTGCCGTGGTCGGCGTCATCGTAAGCCTTGCCGTATTTTTCGCAGAACACGTGTTCAAGTTTGCCAAGCCGATGCAGCAATGGGATTTCATTGCAATGGGAATTACGCTGGCGGCCTGCATCGCACTGTTCCGTTTCAAGGCAGGCCCGATCAAACTGATTTTCGCCTGTGCGTTTGCGGGGCTCGTGGTATCTTATTTACCTTGATACGCAAGACGGCATCATGTTGCCTTGCAATGTACTTTTTGAACAGACGCCATGACCGAAAAAGTCATCCCCATCGCCGATCACCGCTATTCGCATTCTGTGCCGGTCATTCCATCGAAACTGGAAGCTGCCACCGGTTTCGTTGCCGACACGCTTGCGCGTCCTTTGCATGATTTGCGGATTTCAGTTACCGATCGCTGCAATTTCCGTTGTGTCTACTGCATGCCGAGCGAAGTGTTCGACAAGGACTATGCGTTCCTGCCGCAGACATCGCTGTTATCTTTTGAAGAAATCACCCGCATCGCCAAGGTGTTCATCGCGCACGGAGTCGGGAAAATCCGCCTGACCGGCGGTGAGCCGCTGCTGCGCAAGCACATCGAAAAACTGGTCGCTATGCTGAGCGCACTGAAAACGCGGGATGGGCGCGACCTGGATTTGACGTTGACCACCAACGGCTCCCTGCTTGCCAGGAAAGCGCAGGCATTGAAGGATGCGGGGCTCAAGCGCGTGACCGTGTCGCTCGATTCTCTGGACGATGCGACATTCAAGCGCATGAACGACGTCGATTTCCCGGTTTCGGAAGTCTTGCACGGCATCGATGTCGCGCATAAGGTCGGCCTGGGTCCAATCAAGATCAACATGGTGGTCAAAGGCGGCATGAACGATCAGGAAGTCGTGCCCATGGCGCGCCACTTCAAAGACTCGCCATTCATCTTGCGCTTCATTGAATACATGGATGTGGGCGCATCGAACGGCTGGAAGATGGATGAAGTCGTCCCATCGTCCGAGGTGGTGCGCCGCATTGGCGCTGCGATGCCGCTCGAGGAAATTGCCCCCAACTACACCGGCGAAACAGCGGAACGCTGGCGCTACGCCGATGGCGGCGGCGAGATCGGCGTCATATCCAGCGTCACGCAAGCCTTTTGCAGCGATTGCACGCGCGCACGGCTATCGACCGAGGGCAAACTGTATACCTGCCTGTTCGCCACCCGCGGCCACGACTTGCGCGCGCTGATGCGCAGCGGATGCACCGATGAAGAGATTTCCACTGTTGTCGCGCATCTGTGGCGCGCGCGTGGCGACCGTTACTCGGAATTGCGCACTGCAGGCACCGCAGAATCGGAACAGGCAATGAAAAAGGTTGAAATGTCGTATATCGGAGGGTAACTTACGCGAAACCATGCCAAAGAGATGGCTATTCAACTTAAATGATGCATCTGCCACCTAATCGTCAGTACACAACAAACCGAACGAGCTCAACTCAGCACGAATGGTATTCAGATATCTCAATCTGTTTTGGCCGGGCATTGAATAGTGACCGAGAAATTGATAACGGTTTTTAAATAAATCCAACATGAGCAACGCAACCCTTTCCGACGTCGTCAGTTGCCTGTCCGATTACGATCCCAACGCACTGCCTGTCGCGCAAGCCCAGCAAATCATCCGTCAGTTCGTGACACCGGTTGATGCTGTGGAAAAAGTCGCGCTGCGCGCTGCGCTGGATCGGGTGCTGGCAACAGACATCATCTCGCCGATCAACGTGCCTGCCCACGACAATTCGGCGATGGACGGTTACGCATTGCGCAGCACTGATCTCGGCGCCGATTCCGCCGTCACGCTGAAAATAGTCGGCACCGCCTATGCCGGTCGCGGCTACGACGGAGCAGTCGGCCGCAGCGAATGCATACGCATCATGACCGGTGCAGTAATGCCTGTGGAATGCGATACGGTAGTGCCGCAGGAATTTACCAAGAACGCGACCGAGACTTCGGTTACGATCCCCGCCGACGTGGTCAAGGCCGGCGATAATCGCCGTTTCAAAGGCGAGGATCTGCAAGCCGGAAAACCCGCGCTGTCGAAGGGAAAAATTCTGCGGCCGGCAGATATCGGCCTGCTCGCATCGCTCGGTATCGCAGAAGTGCCGGTGCAGCGTCGCTTGCGAGTCGCATTCTTCTCTACCGGCGATGAATTGCGCTCGATCGGCGAACCGCTGGACGAAGGCTGCGTTTATGACAGCAATCGCTATACGCTGTACGGTATGCTGGCCCGGCTCGGTTGCGACATGATCGATATGGGCGTCGTCAGGGATGATCCGGCATCGCTCGAAGCAGCATTCCGCTGCGCCTGCGAAAATGCGGATGCGATCATCACTTCCGGTGGCGTGTCGGTCGGCGCGGCAGATTATACGAAGCAGATGATGGCCCAACTGGGCGATGTGACGTTCTGGAAAATCGGCATGCGTCCGGGGCGCCCGATGGCGTTCGGCAAAATTTCTTCCAACGGAAAGAGCGCCTACCTGTTCGGCCTGCCGGGCAATCCGGTGGCAGTGATGGTGACGTTCTATTTCTTTGCGCGCGACGCGCTTTTGCACATGATGGGTGCCGATAGCAGTCCGTTGCCGTTAATGCGCGCCATATCGCAGTCCGGTATCCGTAAAAAGCCGGGACGCACCGAATACCAGCGCGGCATTCTTTCAAAAGATGCCGATGGCAATCAGCAGGTGCGCATCACCGGCTCGCAAGGTTCAGGCATCTTGCGCTCGATGTCGGAGGCGAATTGCATGGTCGTTTTGCACGACGATCAGGCCGGCGTCAAACCCGGCGATCCGGTTGACGTATTGTTGTTCGATGGACTGACATAGCGTTATCACCGGCAATTGGTTGTCCCGCCGCAGCATGGGTGCAGCGCGAACCGATCGCACTTGCATTACTGCAACTTAATCCAATGCCTTATCTTTCTCTTCGTTAACATCGGGGAACTCCGTGCCTAACAGGCGTTGCGCGGCTTCGCTCGGCATGGCTTCCACCGACTTCAGCTTGCGCGCCATCTGGCGGCTACGGGTTTCGGCTTGCTCGATGTTTTTAGCCGCCCGTTCCAGCGTCATCTTGGTCGCTGCGAGTACGTCGCCGAACTTGCCGAATTCAGTTTTGACCGCGCCCAGCACCTGCCACACTTCGGATGACCGCTTTTCGAGTGCGAGCGTACGGAAACCCATTTGCAGGCTGCTGAGCAGGGCCGACAGCGTAGAAGGCCCCGCGATACTGACTCGGCATGTGCGCTGCAGTTCGTCGGCCAGCCCAGGACGACGCATTACCTCGGCATATAAACCTTCGGTCGGCAGAAACAGGATCGCAAAATCGGTCGTCAGTGGCGGAGACAGATATTTTTCGGCGATGGTCTTGGCCTCGAGCCGCACTGCACGTTCCAGCTCTCGCCCGGCCAGTGCAACGCCATCGGCATCGGCGCGGTCGGCCGCCTCGGCCAGCCGCTCGTACTGTTCCTTCGGGAACTTCGCATCGATCGGCAGCCAGACCGGAACCAACCCATCGTCCACGCCGGGCAGCTTGATCGCGAACTCGACGCGCTCGCCGGTACCCGGTATGGTCTCCACATTTTTTGCATATTGGTCGGCCGTCAGGATTTGTTCGAGCAGCATTTCGAGTTGCACCTCACCCCAGGTGCCGCGCGTCTTGACATTGGTCAAAACCCGTTTCAGGTCACCCACGCCGATGGCCAATTGCTGCATCTCACCCAGGCCTTGATGGACTTTTTCGAGCCGGTCGGACACCAGCTTGAAGGATTCTCCCAGCCGATGCTCCAGCGTTGCGTGCAGCTTCTCATCGACCGTCTTGCGCATTTCTTCCAGCCGGGCGCCATTGTCGGTTTGCAGATCCTTGATTTTCGCTTCCAGCGTCGCTCGCACTTCCGCCATACGCTGCGCATTCGACTCGGTCAAAGCGGTCAAGGTCTGGTTCAATGTATCGCCGAAGCGCTTGAGCGCGATCGACTGTTCTTCCCGGCCCGTTTGCGCTTGCAGCGTGATTGCCTGGCGCATCGATTCGAGCTGCTGCGCATTCGCTTCATTCAATTTGGCGAGTTGCTGGGAAAAACCGTCAATCTGGTTATTCTGAATGGTCGCCACACTGGTCAATTGCGCAGCGAGCGTCTGCTGGAACTGCGCAAAATTGCCGGTCAATTCCTGCCGTGTACTCTGGGCGGTGGTTTGCATCTGTGCGCGCAGCTCGCGCTCGGTGCGTTCGCTGGATTGTTGCTGATGCCGCTCCAGAGCAGTTTGCAGTTGCACCAGTTGCGGGGATAGATCCACCCCGTTGCCCCGTACGACGACGATAACCTGCAGGACGATGATCACGGCCGCAATGAGCAGCAGCAAGATGAGTTCGATTTGGGTCATGAAATTTTCATTATCCGAATACCATGTTCCGCCGTTTCGGCAGAATTGCGCATATTCAGGCTTTCTTCAGCCTTCCTTGTTTCGCATCCAGTCGGCAGTTTGATAAAACGACTCCAACAATCTCTGCTGTAACGCTTCTGGAAGACCGACGTCCTGCATCGCCAACGCCATGCAGCGCAGCCACTGATCACGCTCGCTCGACGCGATCGTATATGGTAAATGCCGTGCGCGCAGGCGCGGATGGCCGAAGCGTTCAATATACATATTCGGTCCGCCGGACCAGCCGGACAGGAACCAATACAGCTTGTCGCGTGAGCCGTCGACAGACGCCGGATGCAAACTGCGAATGCCGGCGAATTCGGGCTCGAGCTCCATCAGATCGTAAAAGCGGTCAACCAGTTCGCGTAATTTGGCATCGCCGCCAATGAGATCGTAGACGGATTGTGGTTGGGGTTGTTCTGGATTCATAGGACGAATGATAACGCATCGGTGGAGTTGACTATTAACCGTGCAGAAACGCGCCTGTCAAATAAATCGCCGGAAAACCGAAATAAGGGAACCGCTGATTGGACGTCGTGAAATGCATCTTCGCGGTGGCTTTTGCGACCGCTTTTGACGGATTTCGGTAAATCTCCTGATAAAGGTCAAAAATGTAACGGTCCGCGTCAGATTCGTTCTTTCTGTTCACTGTTCCCACCTCCTGTATCCCGCCTGCCAGCTTGTGAAAACCGGATGCCGGATCGCCGAAAAAGCCATGTGCGCAAGCGCAATTCCATATCGTCCGATCGTACGGATCGGCTCTCATGTGTGCGCCATTTAACTTAGTGATTCTGTATCGTACGCAGCGCTCACCTAAGTTGTTGCACAAATTGCGCTGAACGATATTTCAGGGTTACAGAGCGTTTGACGCTGCTCAAGCAACCATCACTTTGCATTCTCACAACAAATTTAATGATTACTATGACTCAATCATCAATTCACTTTTAATTTTTAATAAAAGACACCTCCAGCCTGCTATCCAAGGTTTGACATCGGTGCCGCAGCTGAAAGCTTACACAGTATGCAAGACATAATTATTAAAAATTCTTCCCGATTAGAATTTTCAATGCGAGTCATTGACGTCGTGGCGCTGTGGTTTGCCGGACAACTTGCCAGCCTGATTCGCTTCAGTACGTCGCTAACTGAACTCGCTCCGGTTCATACGGTTCTACTCTATTTTTGCTGCGGCCTCGCTTTTCTATTGTTTTCGCAATTCGGATTGTATGCATCATGGCGCGGACGGGCCATGCCATCCATGTTTGCACACTTGGCCATGTCATGGGCCATCATTTTGCTGCTCGGGCTGTTTTTCAGCTTTCTGATTCACCAGGTAAGCGATGTTTCGCGCTTGTGGCTGTTTTACTGGTATTTGACCGGGATCATATTTCTGGTGCTATCCAGGGCACTTCTTTATTCTGCGCTGCGTTATCTGCGCGCTAAAGGCTTGAACAGCAAACGCGTGGTCATCGTCGGTTATGGCCATACCGGGCAGGAAATGCACAAGCGCGCTGCGCAGCAACACTGGTATGGCTACGATGTAAAAGCGATACATGCCAGCGTAGAAAATGCGGCCAAGATCACCGACCCTTCGGTAGAACAAATCTGCACGCTGGAAGGCATTCATGATTATGTCGTGAAGAACAACATCCATGAGGTGTGGATTACGCTGCCCTTGAGTGCATCGGCACAATTACAGAACGTGCAATACGTGCTTCGCAATGCGCTGGTTGACATACGCTGGGTGCCCGATACGCTCAGCATGCAAATTCTCAGCAACAAGATGATCAATTTTCTCGGTATGCCGGCGGTCGACTTGAATCAACCGGTATCCGGCGATGTGCATGGCATAGCCAAGGATCTGTTCGACAAGATATTTTCTGTTGTAGCGCTGATCATGTTGCTTCCGCTATTTTTGGTGATTGCGATTTGCATCAAATTGTCATCGCCCGGTCCGGTGTTGTTCAGGCAGCCAAGACTTGGTCTCAACGGCAAGAAATTCAACGTGTACAAGTTCCGCAGCATGAAGCTGCACCAAGAACACGGCACCGTAACGCAAGCGACGCAGGACGATCCCCGCATCACTCCGATCGGACGATTTTTGCGACGCACCAGCCTCGACGAACTGCCGCAGTTCATCAATGTCTTGATGGGCGACATGTCAGTCGTCGGACCGAGACCGCATGCGTTGCAGCATAACGAAATGTATATGGAAAAACTGGAGATGTACATGCTGCGCCACCGCGTCAAGCCGGGCATCACAGGATGGGCGCAAATTCATGGCTATCGAGGAGAAACCGACACCGTGGACAAGATGGCCAAACGCGTGCAGTTCGATTTGCACTATATCCAGAACTGGTCATTTTCGATGGACATAAAGATAATTGTCTGGACTGCATTCAAGGGCTGGACCGGAAACAATGCTTACTAACGCAATCCGCCGCTCTGCCGATATCGCATTGCGAACGGATGGCGAACTTTCGCAAGACGATAATCGGATTTGCCGCAATCAACATACCGATCAGGCGTCCGGCGCCAAAACCTCTGTGCCTCTTGCCGCAGAAACCTTCGCTTCCGTTGTGGCGAACACGCCACTGGTTTCCATTGACTTGATTGTCGAAGATGCGCAGGGAGCGGTGCTGCTCGGTCTGCGGAATAATCCCCCGGCCAGCGGATGCTGGTTCGTACCCGGGGGACGCATCCGCAAAGACGAGACGTTCGACGATGCTTTTGCCCGCATTACACAAGTCGAACTGGGGCTGTGCGGTCAACGAAGCCGAAGCCGCCTGGTCGGCGTCTATGAACATTTTTACGACACCAATTTCACCGGCACAACGGGTGCCACCACCCATTATGTCGTGCTTGCCTATCGCCTGCGAATGGAAAGGCAGCTCTTGCAGCTGCCGCATCAGCAACATAGCCAGTACATTTGGATGCATCCAGACCGAATAGTGCAGCATCCACATGTACATCCCTACACTCAAGCCTACTTTTCGAGTTGACCCAATGATGAGTACCTGTCCCCTGATTCCTGTGATTCTCTGCGGCGGCTCCGGCACGCGGCTGTGGCCGCTTTCCCGTGAGACTTATCCCAAGCAGTTTTTGCGCCTGCTGGGCAAGGAAAGCCTGCTTCAGCAAACAATGCAGCGATGCAAAGGGATTGAAACAATTGCGCCTCCCCTTTTGGTATGCAATGAATCATCCCGTTTCGTGGCGGCGGAGCAGTTGCGCGAAATCGGCATCGATAATGCCAGGATTCTATTGGAACCGATGCGCCGCAATACTGCCCCCGCCATCGCCACGGCGGCTCTGCACGCTCTTTCCGAACATGAAGACCCATTGCTGCTGGTATTGCCGTCGGACCATTCGATAAAAGATCATGACGCCTTTTGTACCGCGATCCACTTTGCAATCCAGGCGGCAATTCAAGGCGATCTGGTGACCTTCGGCATCAAGCCGCAAGGGCCCGAAACAGGATACGGATATATCCGCGCAGCCTCGTCCGAAACCAGATCGGCGCAACCGGTACTGGAATTCGTGGAGAAACCGAATCGCGCGACCGCTGAACAATATATCGCCAGCGGCAATTATTACTGGAATAGCGGCATGTTCCTGTTCCGTGCCAGCCGCTATCTGGAAGAACTCACGCTGTATCAGCCGGAAATTGTCGCCGCCTGCCGCGAAGCTGTGGCACTTGCAAAAAAGGATTTCGATTTCATCCGGCTGGATGGCAAAGCCTATGCTGCCAGCCCGGATAAAGCGATCGACTACGCCGTGATGGAACGCACCGACCGGGCTTCCATGATTGCGATGGAAGCCGGCTGGAGTGACATCGGTTCATGGGCATCGGTATGGGATGTCGCGGAAAAGGATAGCCACAACAATGCCACGCAAGGCGATGTCTTGCTGCAGGATTGCGAAGATTGCATGGTCCATGGCACCACTCGTCTGGTCACGGCAGTCGGCCTGCGCAATACCGTAATTATAGAAACTGCCGATGCGGTGCTGATCATGGATACCGAGCGCGCACAGGACACTAAAAAACTGGTGGCAGAGCTGCTTAACACGCAACGTTCGGAAGCCACGCAACATCGCGAAATATTCCGTCCATGGGGATCATATGACTCGATCGGAACCGGCAACCGTTTTCAAGTGAAGCGCATTACAGTCAAACAGGGTGCCAAGCTTTCGCTGCAGATGCATCATCACCGCGCTGAACACTGGGTAGTCGTCTCGGGCACCGCAAAAATTACCAACGGCGACAAGGAATACCTGCTGACGGAAAATCAATCCACTTACATACCGGTCGGCGTGGTGCATTCGCTGGAAAATCCCGGAAAGGTGCCTTTGGAGCTGATCGAAATCCAGTCCGGCGGCTATTTGGGAGAAGACGACATAGTTCGCTTGCAAGACCGTTACGGACGCACCTGAATCGAACACAGGACATGAATCGAAAAATGCAAAACCAGACCTCAAAGCATCAGCGCCGAATACTGAATACTCCTGTTACGCCCAGGCTTTGCCAGATAACGGCATGTGCGTTTTTTGCACTGCTGATATTGATTGGCGCCATACCGGGGGAAGCCGAGCTGGCATCTTCCATGGTGAACGACAAGCTGTTGCATTTTTTCGCTTACTCTTTTCTGAGCTGCCTTCTGTATGGCGGGTTGACCGGAAGCGCGGCCAGCCGCGTGTGGCGAACGCTGGCGATGATCGCAATCCTGGGAGCACTGGACGAAGCGATCCAGAGTTTCATGCCGTACCGGCATGCGGATATGTCTGACTGGGAATTCGACATGCTGGCGGCAACGGTTTCCATTACAGCGTTGTTATTACTGGATACAGCCATGACGAGGCGGCGCATGGAGTCACGTTCGGCCGACAGCGATGTCAGAGCCAAGCGCACCAATTGATTGAGCAGCCGGCAAAACCCATCTTTCACAAATATAGAGATCACCATCATGCACAAGAAAATTACCAAGGCCGTATTTCCTGTCGCCGGCCTGGGCACACGCTTTTTGCCCGTGACCAAAGCCAGCCCGAAGGAAATGCTGCCCATCGTAGACAAGCCACTGATCCAATACGCAGTTGAAGAAGCTGCAGCGGCAGGCATAACCGAAATGATCTTCGTGACCGGGCGCAACAAGCGGGCCATCGAAGATCATTTCGACAAAGCCTACGAACTGGAAGCCGAACTGGCAGCCCGCGACAAGCAGGAGTTGTTGGATGTGCTGCGCAACATCAAGCCCGACAATGTGCAGTGCTTTTACGTACGGCAGGCCGAGGCACTCGGCCTGGGTCACGCGGTGCTGTGCGTGGAACGCCTGGTACAGGACGAGCCGTTCGCCGTTATCCTGGCAGATGACCTGCTGGACGGTCAAATCCCCGTGATGCGCCAGATGACGGAGCTGCATGCGCATTATGGCAGCAGCATCATCGGCGTGGAATCGATAACACCGGAACAGAGCCGTGCCTACGGCGTGGTGGCAGGCACCCCGTTCGGCGAGCGATTGCTCAAGCTGCACGGCATCGTGGAAAAGCCGGCACCCGAAAAGGCGCCTTCCAGCATGGGGGTGGTGGGCCGCTATATCCTGACATCGTCAATTTTCAAACATCTGCATAACCTGCAGCCGGGGGCCGGCGGCGAACTGCAACTGACCGATGGTATTGCGGCACTGCTTCAGCAGGAGGCCGTTTTGTCGTATCAGTTCCGCGGAACGCGCTACGACTGCGGCAGCAAGCAAGGCTATCTTCAGGCCACAGTGCAGTTCGCGCTTAAACACCCGGAGGTCAGTGAAGAGTTTCGCGCTTTCCTGTCGAACATGCGGTTTGACAAATCCGAGGAATCCGTCGCGAACACACCGGATGCATCGTCCCCCGCTCGCACAGTCGTTTACATATAACGCATGGGCCGTTTGACGATCTTTCGTCTGGCGCTCGCCTGTCATTAACAATTCCAAAATAGCTGGAGAACCTGGTTTAAATCTTTTTCCATCATGTCGAAAAAAATTCTTGTTACCGGTGCATCCGGCTATATCGGTTCGCATACCTGCATCGAATTGATACAGGCGGGTTTCAGTGTCATCGCGTTGGACAATCTTTGCAACAGTTCGCATAAGGCA
>DASYKE010000098.1:0-2396 GCA_035995725.1 Burkholderiaceae bacterium
ACACTGGCCAAATCGGTAACGAACCCCTTCGGGATTTGTATCACATCGTTCGTTTTCCAAATTCTGTAGTTAAGAGGGAGTGCCAATACCCAATAGTCACCGTCTCCAAATGGCGCTAAAACGGGCGGAGATGCTGGCGCAGGCTTCGGATATGATTGCGCGTCGGCGTGGAGCGTAAAAAGACTGGCAAATAGTGCAAAAAATATGATTTTCATAAATGTGCCTGTGAGCAATAGAGCGCTAAATGCGTCACCGCTTCCAAACCGCAATGTCACTGAAGAACAATGGTGATATTTTCAGTTAAGCAATTATTGCAGTGTACGGGATGGAATGCGTGACGTCTACTCAAGCGATAGCTGTGGAAGACGAACCTATATTCCATGTTACGCGTCTAACTATTTCTCTTGGCTATCCGCTCGACAATTCGGCGTTGAAGAATGGAAGATTGCTGAAAAAGCAGGGGGTAATTGATAAGACACAGTTGGCCTTCTTAAGGGGACGCGCAACCTTCGGAATATGATCGCGCGTCAGCCGCACGCAAATATCACAACCTACGAAGCAATTGAATTTCTCGCACTAGCGAGGAGTATCGTAGCGAAACTACGTGAAGCGCATCATAAGTAGCGACCTGCAGGCGTTTTTTGGCCTGCAATCGATTCAAATCAAGTGTCATTGGAATAAGCCCCGCCTGCACAACAACAGAGTAAACTGTGCATAAGTTCTTCGCATATTGCGATTCGGGCGAACCTGTGAGTATCGCCATGTCTGCAACACCTATTCCGTTATTTGCTGATTTAAACCTCAGCGAACCGTTGTTGCGTGCCATGAAGGACGTCGGCTATGAATCGCCGTCGCCAATTCAGGCAGCCACGATCCCTACTTTGCTGGCCAATCGCGACGTGCTTGGCCAGGCGCAAACCGGTACCGGTAAAACGGCTGCTTTTGCGCTGCCGATTCTTTCCCGCATTGATATCAAGCAGACCGCACCGCAGGCGCTGGTGCTGGCACCGACGCGCGAACTTGCGATCCAGGTTGCGGAAGCATTTCAGACTTACGCCGCGCATATTCCCGGCTTTCATGTGCTGCCCATTTACGGCGGCCAAAGTTATGGCCCGCAGTTGAGCGCATTGCGCCGTGGTGTACATGTGGTCGTCGGTACGCCCGGCCGCATAATTGATCACCTCGATAAAGGTTCGCTGGACCTGTCGCAGCTCAAAACGCTGGTACTCGATGAAGCCGACGAGATGCTGCGCATGGGCTTTATTGATGATGTAGAACGCATCCTGCGGGAAACACCGGAAACACGCCAAACCGCCCTGTTCTCCGCCACCATGCCATCGGCGATCAAGCGCATTGCACAAACTTATTTGCGCAAGCCGGCGGAAGTGACCATTGCCGCCAAAACCGGCACCGCCGACAATATTCTCCAGCGTTACTGGCTGGTCAGCGGGATGCATAAGCTCGATGCGCTGACGCGGATTCTGGAAGCCGAAACTTTTGACGGCATGATCATTTTTTCGCGTACCAAATTGGGCACCGAAGAATTGGCGGGCAAATTAAAGGCGCGCGGTTTTTCTGCGGCGGCGATTAATGGCGATATCCAGCAGCAACAGCGTGAGCGCACCATTGGGCAGCTAAGGAACGGCGAGATCGATATCCTGGTTGCCACCGATGTCGCCGCACGCGGCCTGGATGTGGATCGCATCAGTCACGTGATCAACTACGATGTACCGCTCGATCCGGAAAGCTATACTCACCGCATAGGCCGCACCGGTCGTGCCGGACGCAGCGGCGAGGCGATTCTGTTCATCACCCCGCGCGAAAAGAATCTGCTCAAGGCGATCGAGCGGGCGACCCGCCAGCGGATCTCGCCGCTTGAATTGCCAACCATTCAAGCGGTCAACGACGTGCGCATTGCCAAGTTCAAGGATCAAATCAGCGATACCCTGGCCTCGGGCGGACTGGATATATTCGCAACGCTGATCGAAGAGTATGAGCGCCAGCAAAATGTCCCTGCGATTGAAATCGCGGCAGCACTGGCTAAAATGGCGCGCGGCAAGGTACCGCTATTGCTGGATAAAAAACAGCGCGAGCCACAAGCCTCGTCCTGGTCCGACGAAAAACCTGCACGTGCGAGCAAGTCTGATCGGCCTGAGCGCCCTGCTTTTCCAAAGAAAGGCCGGATTGATCGCCCAGCCGATGCCGGCATGCAGACTTTCCGTATCGAAGTCGGCCATGCACACGGCGTCAAGCCTGGCAATATTGTCGGTGCGGTTGCCAACGAGGCGGGGCTGGACGCCAAAAATATCGGCCGCATCGAGATCTATGATGACTACAGCATGCTGGATTTGCCGGCCGACATGCCAAAACAGCTTCTTGAGCGTCTGAGAACCGTA
>DASYKE010000099.1:0-3754 GCA_035995725.1 Burkholderiaceae bacterium
CAAAAGATGCCGCCTTAAGGAAACGCTGTAACGATGTGGTAATAGCACAGCCATACCATTCCAGCATCGAACAATCGCACTGTCCGGGTGATTCCGAGTCGGCGGCCTCACAAACAGCAAGGAGCACGGATATGAAACTGCAGCGAGATGAAATCTTGACGTTGGCACGGCAAGCAAAACTGATGTACGTCGTCGACGGTGATCACTACTTCCTGAATCACATGGCTACGGAGAAAGAACTTATCTCCCTGGTCCGGCTGATTGAGTCGGCCCTAATGAAACGACCGAAGCAATCTGCGCTGCTTGCAGGTTAACGGATGCCAGACTGGCTCGACGGCATGGACAGTGACAGCGATCGCCCAGCCGGTGCGGCGGTTGATGGATGCGGCGCGCGCGACCAACGAAATGGTATTCGCGATGCTGTTCGTGGTTGCGGTCGGCCTCAGCCCGTTCGCCGGCGTACTGGCGTTGTTCGTTCACACTACCGGTATTCTGTCGAAACTGTTCTCGGAAGCGGTCGAAGCGATCGATCCGCAACCGGTTGAAGGCATCCGCGCGACCGGCGCGTACGCGCTGGAGGAAATCGTGTTCGGCGTGCTGCCGCAGGTCATGCCGCTCTGGATATCGTATGCGCTGTACCGCTTCGAATCGAATGTGCGCTCGGCCACCGTGGTCGGCATGGTCGGTACCGGCGGCATCGGCGTGATTCTGTGGGAAGTGATCCGCGGCTTTCAGTATGCACAAACCTGTACGGTAATATTGATGATCGTGGTGACGGTCACCCTGATCGATCTGATCTCATCCCGTTTGCGTAAAACATTTATTTAAATCATGCAAAACTCCAATCCCGAAAACATTGCTGTCGCCAACTCGGACGCAGCCGTCACGCTCGATACCATCCTCGGCTGGCTGCGCCATCGTGCCGATGGGCTGTACGGTGGCGAAGCGGTCACGCAACTGGAGCATGCGCTGCAATGCGCATCGCTGGCGCAAACGGCAGGCGCCACGCCGGCATTGGTGATAGCGGCGCTGTTGCATGATCTCGGTCATCTGGCCGATAGCGGCAACGATGAAAAAATCCCGCACGGCAAGCTTGCCGCGCGCTTGCTCAGCGGGTTGTTCGGCCGCGATGTCACCGAACCGATTCGTCTGCATATCGATGCAAAACGTTATCTGTGCGCAACTGACTCATCATACTGGTCGACTCTGTCGGACGCATCCAAGCGCAGCCTGGAATGGCAGGGCGGTTTGTTTTCGCGCCAAGATGCGGAAAATTTCATCGAACAGCCTTACTCCAACGATGCGATACGGCTGCGGCTCTGGGACGATGCCGCCAAGGTTCCCGGCGCACCTACCCCGGCATTGGAAGCGTTCATTCCAGTCATGCAGACCGTGATGCATTCGACGTCTTTTCCGCAGGCGGAAACAATGAGTCGACGTGCACTGCCGAATATCGATCTGCGCGAAGCGATCCTGGCCGATGCCGATACGCTGGCGGCGCTGTTGGCGCAGATGGATGATGACGAGCCGCAGCACGCGCCGGATTTCGACGGCAAATACATGCGCGAAATACTGTCCGACATGGCGGCATATCCCGACTTTCGCGCTTATCTTGTGTTCGACCGGGGTGAGCCGGTGGGCAGCTTCAGCCTGATGATTTTCTCCAGTCCGTCGCATTGAGGTACGCGGCAAGCGATGCTGGATGCGGTGGTAGTGGCGCGATCGCGCCGCGGTGCAGGAATCGGCGAAGCCATGATCAGGCGCGCATTGCAGATCGCCGCGGGGGCCGGTTGCTACAAGATGACGCTATCGTCCAATCTGAAGCGGGTCGATGCGCATCGCTTTTACGAATCAATCGGCTTTCGCCAGCATGGCATCAGTTTTAGCATGCCGCTTGCGACGCTCACCGCCTAGCCAATATTTCCAGCAGCTTCTGTCCCGCTACTTCAGGCGGTCCGCTGTTGTCGAGGCGAATGATTTGTTCCGTTTTGGGCGGTGCAAACTGCATTGCGCGTTCCAGTCGCCTGAATAATGCGGTACCCGACTCGCGCTGACGCGCTTCAATCCGTTCCCGGATTTGCGTTGCATCCGCTTCGATCCACACCACCTGCGCGTCGGGAAACGATTGCCATAGTTGCGGCACATATTCGCGCGAGCCGTTGACGATGACGTCGCGTCCCGCTTTCAATTCCGCCTCGATGCCGCGGCGCACTCCGTAACACAGATCGTTGGCTTGCCAGACCATCGCAAAATGCCCGGCCGCAGCGAGTTGCCGGAAAGTCGCGGCGTCCATCGTTTCATGCGCCTCGCTCGGATGCGCCGGCCGCGTGATGGTTCTTTGCGCAAAGACGATATCGGCATCGGCCGGTATCCGTTGCCGCACCCATTGCAGCAGCGTATCCTTGCCCACGCCGGATGGACCGACGAAGAAAAAAAGACGCCCTTGGTCGGGTAACGACGATGCCTGTTGCTGCTTCCCGAACGCAAATCTGCGCCAGACGGTGAACGGCTCGCCCGGCTGGGTTTCGCGGAAGATCGCCAATGCATCGATGACCAGCGGCACACTGTCCTGTGCCGCCTGGAATTGCTGTTCCGCCGCCTTGCGTATCGCATAAGCGGTCTCCACATCGATGCCGGACAACGAGTCGGTCAACGTCATGTGAAACCGGAATTCTTCTTCGGTGTAGGGATATCCCCAGCGCTGCAACAATGATTCCTGGCGCGCGGTCAATCCGGCATGGCGGCGTTTCGCCAGTTCGGCCGCCGTCGGCGGCGCGCGCAACATGTCGAAATAGGTCACGCAACGCATCGCCAGCGCACCGATCTCGTCGTATGGACCGGCCGGCCGCAATGCAAGGAAATTATATAGCGGACAGACGCGCGTTTCATGCAACGCAATCGGCCGCTGCACTGCGCAGAAAGCATTCGCCATCGCTGCCAGATGCGACTCGGAAAACCCTTCGGCCAATTGAAACGGCGCCTTCAGGGTTGCATGAAAACCGTAGCGGCGCGCGTCGGACGTCAATTTCGCGAACATCAAACCGGGCAGGCCGGGAACCCGGACTTGCGGGAATTGCGCACCGCTGACCGGATCTCGTCCCAGCCAGCGGCAACCGGCATTCCACCACGGCGTATCGGCCGCCGGTGCGAAATAGAGCGCGTAACGTGCCACCGCTTTCAGGCAGCCAACGAGTAGGAACGCTGCGACGTCATGCGATCGGGCTCAGCGCAATATACCAGTTTGCCGGCGGCGATCGTGGCAATCAGTCGCACCTGGCCGGCTTCTGATGCCTCGACCAGCACCAGGTCGGCACGGTAGCCGTCGCCAATCCGGCCGCGATCGAGCAAGCGCAATGCGGCAGCCGGATTGCAGGATATCAAGCGCCAGGCTTCGATCAGCGAGCAACTGCCCTGACGGGACAGCTTGAATGCTGCATTCAGCAACGACGGATAATAATAGTCGGAAGCCAGGATATCGCACATGCCGCTCTGGACTGCATGTGAGGTTGCCAGGCCGCCGCAATGGCTGCCGCCCAGCAAGACGTTGGGCGCGCCCATCACGACCTTGTTATCCAGCGCCATCGCGGTAAACAATGCGTCTTGCGTGCGCGGGAATTCGCTGATGCCGACACCGAGCGCCTGGTAATGTTCGCGATCGGCGCAGGTTTCATCGTCGTGCGACGCCATTGGAATGCCGCGCGCACGACAGGCTGCCGCGATCAGCGAGACGGCTTGCGCCACTTCGGCCGAACGG
>DASYKE010000100.1:0-17632 GCA_035995725.1 Burkholderiaceae bacterium
CTATAAGGCCAAGACGGTGATTGTCAACAAGCGGTCGATGGCGGCCGGCTATGCCGGGCTGGACAATGAACTGTTTTACATGGACAAAACCATGATGGTGTTTGGCGATGCGAAAAAAGTCGTCGAGGATATGGTCAAGGCGGTCGAGTAAATCGGAGTTCTCTCCCCTTCAAAGGGATGGATATAGCGGGGGTTTCAGGCGGCTGCTCGCTTGCGGTTATACCCCCTTGCAGGGCGCAGGCGGATAGAATGCTATCCGACCGAATTCCCTGCTACGCTCCAGCCTCTCTCTTGAAAGGAGAGGGGCGAATCGGCAGGTGATAAAAAGCCGCGTGGATTATGTGACCAGCGCGGCTTTTTATCGCCTGCCGAACATCATCTGCTCGGCCAGCATGCGCTTGGCAGGTCTAAATGTATCAACAATTCCGAGCGACAGGCCCAGCAGTGTCTGTGAAATTGCACTATCCGGCGCACTGGCAAAGATGCGCGCCATGATATCGGTCAATTGAATGGTTACACTGCGATCGGACTGGCGCATCGCCACAAAGCTTTCCAGCATCGAAGGCGACGCTTCCGGAGCCAACAACCGTCCCAGTACCGCTGCGTCGCGCAATCCGAGATTGAGTCCCTGGCCCGCAACCGGATGCAGGGTTTGTGCCGCATTGCCGATAGCGACGGTTCGCGGCGATGATGCAGGGCGCGCGTTGAGGCCCAATGGATATGCGTTGCGCTGCGTGACGCTGATGAAGCGTCCGACACGAGATCCGAACGCTTGCTGCAATTCGGCTAAAAAAGCCGCATCCGTTAGCCCAGTCAATTGTGCAGCGTGCGCCGGTCTCATGCACCATACCAATGCATAGCCATCATCCTGCGGCAATAACGCGAGCGGCCCTTCGTCCGTGAAGCGCTCGAATGCGCGATGCGCGATCGGAGCACCGGTGACTGCATGTGCGACAATCGCCGTTTGATCGTAATCCCGATGCAGTGATTTGGCCGCTTGATCGGCAAACACACCGCCCTCGGCCTGCACCACGATTTGCGTGTTGAATGTGCTGCCATCGGCAAACTGCAATGCAACGGCATCTTTCTGTTCGGTGGCGGAAGTCATTTGTACCGGCCGAAATACGGCGATACCTGCTTTGTCGATGGCGGTTGCAAGCGCTGCCACCAGGGTGCCATACCGGGTGACGTATCCGAGCGCAGGCAATTCATATTCATCGCAATCGATCAGCGTGCGGCCGAAATGGCCGCGGCGCGATACATGGATCTGGCGGATCGGATTTACAGAGACCGGCCATGCCACAACTTGCTCCAGAATTTGGCGGCTGCCGTAAGACAATGCAATGGAACGCGGATCCTGCGTTGCCTGCTCGATTGTCTTGGCATCGATCAGCGCAATGCGAGCCGGCGCCGTGCCGCGCCTGACCAGCAGTGCGGCGAGCGCCAGGCCGACCGGACCGGCACCACAGATCGCGATATCGAAGTCGGTTGTCATGGCGGAAAGCCGTCAATGCTTCATCGTCGCTTCAATTTCGGCAACCGTTTTGGGTGCCGCGCTGGTGATGATGTCGCAGCCGTTTGCCGTCACCAGCGCATCGTCTTCGATGCGAATGCCGATGTGCCAGAATTTTTCCGGCACGCCTTCGGCCGGACGCACATAGATGCCCGGCTCGACAGTCAATGCCATGCCAGGCTGCAAAGTGCGCCATGGCTTTTCTTCATCAGTCGCCGCCGGATCGCGATATTCGCCGACATCGTGCACATCCATACCGATCCAGTGACCGGTGCGGTGCATATAGAACTGACGGTAATCGCCATTGGCGATCGCATCGTCGAGTGTCCCGGTTTTATTCTTGTCGAGCAGGCCGGTGTCGAGCATGCCTTGCGCCAGCACCCGAACCGCAGCATCATGGCCATCAGTAAAACGTTTGCCTGGTTTGACCTCGGCGATCGCCGCCGCCTGCGCAGCGAGCACGATTTCATACAGCGTTTTCTGCGGGCCGGAAAACGTTCCGCTGGCAGGATAAGTGCGCGTGATATCCGATGCATAGCTGTCGAGTTCGCAGCCGGCATCGATCAGCACCAGGTCACCGTTTTTCAATACTGCATCGCCGGCCCGGTAGTGCAGCACGCAGGCGTTGGCGCCGGTCGCCACAATCGATGTATAGGCGGGAAATTGCGAACCGTTTTTTCGGAATTCATGCAGCAGCTCCGCTTCGATTTGATATTCATGCAAACCCGGGCGGGAGATGCGCATCGCACGCGCATGCGCTTCGGCCGATATCGCGGCGGCGCGTTTCATGACCGAGATTTCGTCGGCATCCTTGATCAGCCGCATTTCATTTAACAGCACATGCACATCGTGCGCCGTCGACGGCGCGGTAATGCCGGCGCGCGCCTGACCACGTACTGCTTGCAGCCACGTCTGTACCTGCGCATCCAGCCTGGTGTTGCGGCCGAGCGCATAGAAAATCGCCGGTGCATCTGCCAGCAGCTTCGGCATTTCGGCAGCCAAGGCGCCGATCGGGAATGCGGCGTCGAAGCCGAACTTTTCACGGGCGGCTTCGGGGCCGTAACGATAACCGTCCCATATTTCGCGCTCCTGATTCTTGTCACGGCAAAACAGGATAGCCTGGTTTGTTTTACCGGCGATCAGCACGATTACCGCTTCCGGTTCGGTGAAGCCGGACAGGTAATAAAAATAGCTGTCGTGCCGATACGGGTAATCGGCGTCGCTGTTGCGCATCACTTCGGGTGCGGTCGGGATGATGGCGACACCGCCGCCCTTGGCGTGCATCTGGGCGATCAAGGCTTCGCGCCGGGTGGAATAAGGTTTCATCAGCGAATTCTTTCAGTCAGTGGTGCATTCAGTTGCGCCAGTCGTTCGGCGGTGCCGACGTCGGTCCAGTCGCCACGGTACACTTCGCCGCCGATCCGGCCAAGCGCTGCATACTGGCGCAGCAGCGGGGCGATCGGTGCGGATTGTCCCGGTGTTATCCGGTCGAACATTTCAGGCCGGTAGACGCCGATGCCGGAAAACGTATACCGCGGCTCGCCGTCATTGGCGATCGAAAAACTGTGCAACGCAAAATCGCCTTTCGGATGATGCACCGGATTCCTGACCAGGTACAGCCACGCCATATCGCGTTTATCGTTCGCAATTGGATTGCCCCATGGGTCATTGTCCTCCAACACGGTTTTTACCTGCCCGAAGTCAAAATGGGGGCAATAGATATCGGCAGCAAGAGCGAGGAAAGGCGCCTCTCCGAGCAGGTGGCGTGCCTTGGCAATGCCGCCGGCGGTTTCCAGCGCGGTTCCTTCGTCCGAGTAGACGATGCTGGCGCCGAATTGCGCGCCGTCACCCAGCGCATCTTCGATCATTTGCCCGAGATGAGCATGATTGATCACGATGTCTGTGAGGCCGGCCCGTACCAGGTTCAGGATATGCCAGACAATCAAGGGCCGGCCGCGTACTTGCAACAGCGGCTTGGGACAGGTGTCGGTCAGCGGACGCATCCGCTCGCCGCGCCCGGCGGCGAAAATCATGGCTTTCATTTTTGGCACTCTACCGATTATTCACGTTGCAGACTTTGCTGGCTGGGGAACAGTCCCGCGCCGATTAAAAGGTATAACCGACCCGGGGCGCGTTGTCTTCCAGTGCATCCAACAGCCGTACCAGCGGTATCAGCGCGTTGTAACGCTTGGCGGCGTTGCGCGTGTATTCCATCACGAGCGGCATGTCTTTCAGATAAGCATCCTTGCCGTCGCGGTGATACAGCCGCGCAAAAATACCCAGTACCTTCAGATGGCGTTGCAACCCCATGAATTCAAAATCGCGATAGAACGCATCGATGTCCGGGTTGACCGGCAGTCCCGCGCGCTTTGCGCGTTCCCAGTAACGAATCGCCCAGTCCAGTACCATTTCTTCATCCCACTGGACATAAGCGTCGCGCAGTAGCGATACCAGATCGTAGGTGATCGGCCCATAGACTGCATCCTGGAAATCGAGAATGCCCGGATTGGCCTGATCCAGCACCATCAGGTTGCGTGAATGATAGTCGCGGTGCACGAATACCTGTGGTTGCGCCAGATTGTTGGCGAGCAGCAGGTCGAATATCCTGTTCAAGTCCGCAGTCTGCGCATTCGTCATCGTCACACCCAAATGCTTGCCGATATACCAATCCGGGAACAGCATCAGTTCGCGCAGCAACAGCGCGCGATCATATTCGGGCAGCACGCCGGGCCGACTCTGGGCCTGGATCAGCACCAATGCGTCGATCGCATCCAAATAAAGCTTGTGCACGCTATCGACGTTGAGCTGATGCAAATAAGTCGTCGATCCCAGATCGGATAGCAACAGAAATCCGCGTTCGACATCTTGCGCCAGGATCTTCGGCACGGAGGCACCTGTTTTGCCGAAGACTTCGGCCACGTGAATGAACGGCCGCACATCCTCCTGCGGCGGCGGCGCATCCATTACGATATAAGTGGCCCCATCGCCTCCGTCGATTCTGAAATAACGCCGGAAACTGGCATCGGATGATGCCGGCCTGAGCGTATCGGATTGGATCGACGGGGACGGCACAGTGGCCAGCCATTGTTTTAATTGGGAAAGGCGAATATCGGAAACAGTGTGTAAAGACATGAAACGACCCAGGTAATCCGGTTGAGAAACGGTTAGTTCCCATATAATAAGGGATTCAATTCAAAAAATCGCCTGCCATGGCATTTACCGTTCCTTTTTCATGACTTGGTCTCCAGCATTTCCCTATTCCAAGCGCTTATTTCGGGTTTTGACGGTGGCCCGGGTTTTGACGGTGGTCGTCGTGGCGGTGTCCCTGCCGATGCATGTATCGGCGCAAACCACTGTAAAGCCTGTAAAGCAGATTAGAAAGGATGACAAGGAAGCTCCCACAACGGTTGGCGCGGAACAAATGAGCGGGCGCCCCGATCGTGAAATCATTCTTGAGCGGGATGTTGAAATCACTCGTGGCGAAACGACCATCAACGCCGACAAGGCAATTTATAACGTTGTCGAAGAAGAAGCCGAAGCGAGCGGAGGTGTGCGGATAAAGCATTTCGGAGACCGTTATACCGGCGACGAAGCAAAGCTGAAATTGGATACCGGGCAAGGTTATGTGACGAACCCCACCTACCGGTTGCAACTCAATAATGCCCAAGGGCAAGCCGAGCGGATCGATTTTGAAGCGCAAGACCGGGCGACGGTGACCGAAGGCACTTACAGCACATGCGAAGGTCCGGATCCGGATTGGTACCTCCGGTCGAGCACACTCACTCTCGATACCGGGAAGGATATCGGCACCGCATCCAAGGCGATCGTTTATTTCAAAGGCGTCCCGATTCTCGGTACACCGCAGATGTCTTTTCCTTTATCGGATGCCCGCAAGTCAGGCGTCCTGCCGCCGACTATCGGCACCACCAACAGGGGTGGCCTGGAGATTTTGGTTCCGTACTATTTCAATATCGCGCCGAACCGTGATCTGACGGTGTATCCTAAAATCATCGCTCAACGGGGCGTGCAACTGGGTGCAAAGGCCCGTTACCTCGGAGAGACGTATTCCGGCGAAACTAGAATAGAAGACATGCCCAATGATCGGCTGACCGGAACCAGTCGTTATGCGATTTCATCGACCCATACGCAGACTTTTGCACCCGGACTGACATTCGCATCGAATCTCAATGCGGCTTCGGATAACAATTATCCGAACGACTTTCCAAGCACGATCACCACTGCGTCGCAGCGTTTGTTACTGCGCGACATGAACCTCAGTTATGCCGGTTCGTACTGGAATGCAGCGTTGCGCGGATCGAATTATCAAGTGCTGCAAGATCCGGCCGCTCCGATTATTTCACCGTATGATCGCCTGCCGCAACTGACATTGCAGGCCGGGCGCCAGAATGTGGAAGGATTTGACTGGTCGGTTAATTCAGAACTGACCCGGTTCTGGCTTTCCGATCCGAACGTACCGGACCCTACTATCGACCCTACCAAGCCACGGCCACGGGGCGATCGGGTAATGGTGAATCCGCGGATTTCTTATCCGATGCTGCATCCCGGCTATTTTGTTACGCCGAGTTTGTCCCTGAATGCGACAAATTACAGTCTCGCCGATCAGGCGGCAGGTTCGCCGTCCACTTTTACACGGGTGTTGCCGACATTCTCGGTCGACAGCGGTTTGACATTCGAGCGCGACGCCAGTTTTTTTGGCCGGACGGCGACACAAACACTGGAACCGCGCCTGTTTTACGTTTATACGCCGTTTCGTGATCAAAGCCTGCTGCCAATCTTCGATACCGCTCTGGCGGACTTCAATTTCACACAGATTTTCAGCGAAAACCGCTTCAGCGGGTATGATCGCATCAGTGATGCCAACCAGCTGACGGCGGCCCTGGTTTCACGTTTTATCGAAACATCCGGCGTTGAACGCATGCGCTTTGCTCTGGCTCAACGCTACTATTTCAGTCCTCCGCGCGTCACAGGCACGACACTTGGCGTCACAGGTACGACACTTGCCACGATACCCAATGAAACCCGTTCGGATTTGTTGCTGGCTGCTTCCGGTCAGGTATCATCGACCTTGAACGTCGACGCGAATACGCAGTACAGTCAAAGTTTGCGACGCTCAACCCGCGCCAACTACGGCGTACGGTGGCAACCCGCTCCGAAGCGCGTACTCAATTTGCAGTATGTACGTGATTTGCCCAACAGTCTCGAGCAAGTTGATGCTTCGGGGCAATGGCCGATCGCACAACGCTGGTATGGGGTAGCACGTGTAAACTATTCTCTTCGCGATCAGAAGATTGCGGAAAGCCTGCTTGGCATGGAATACAAGGCCGATTGCTGGGTATTTCGTTTTGTCGGACAACGCACTCCGACTGCTACAGGCGTAGCGACCTCCGCCTTTTTTGTGCAGCTGGAATTAAACGGCTTGTCCAGGTTGGGGTCGAATCCACTGGCTGTACTCCGATCCAATGTTCCCGGCTACCAATTGATAAATCAGCCGTAACCATGTAATTCCTAACGAATCACGCAATGCCATGACTACTCCTCATTCCATGCTCAATGCCCGTAATGCCGTTCGAAGCGCCAAGCTTGCGGCTATCCTGCTGTGTGCAACGATCGGCACAATGCCAAATACTTGGGCACAAGTCCGCACTGGCGCAAGCAATGGCCAGGCAGTACCGTCTTCCTCGGACGCTCAAAGGCGCGCGCGCGTGGTCGATACGATTATCGCCGTCGTCAATAATGAAGTGATCACGTCCCAGGAACTCGAAGCACGGATGCGCATGGTAGAACGCCGGATGAAAAACCAGGGGCTGGCGATACCGCCGCGCGCCGAATTCCAAAGGCAATTGCTGGAGCGTCTGATTGTCGATCGGGCGCAAATGCAGCTCGCGAAAGAAACCGGCATACGGGTCGATGACACCATGCTCGATCGCGCGGTTGCCCGGATTGCAGAACAGAACAAGATGACGCTACAGGATTTCCGCAATCAACTGGAGCGCGAAGGCACCCCGTTCGACCGCTTTCGCGAAGAAATCCGTGAAGAAATCGTCATGCAGCGCTTGCGTGAACGCGAAGTCGACAACAAGATCCAGATCACCGAATCGGAAGTCGACAATTATCTTGCGGCCAACACCGGTGCCGCACAGGGCGGGCAGCAGGAACTGAATCTGGCGCAGATACTGGTGCGGATTCCGGAAAATGCCTCGGCCGAACAAATCGCGCAACGCCGGCAGCGTGCCGAAGAAGCATTACGGCGACTGAAATCGGGTTCGGACTTCGCGAAAGTCGCTGCGACTTATTCCGATGCAAGCGAAGGCCTGCAAGGCGGCGACCTGGGTTGGCGTACCCGGGACCGGCTGCCGCAGCTTTTCATCGATGCCGTCGCGAATCTCAATTCCGGCGATGTGTCGCCCATCGTCAAGAGCGCCAACGGGTTTCATATACTAAAGCTGGCCGGCAAGCGCAATGCCAGCGTGCTGAAAGGCGGCGCGGCCGCACCCTCGGTACAGCAGACGCATGCACGCCACATCCTGATCAAGGTGAATCAGATTATGTCCTCGCCCGACGCGCGACGCAGGTTGGTCGAACTGAAAGAACGTCTTGACAACAAGGCGGCAAAATTCGAAGACCTGGCCAAACTCTATTCGAATGACCTGTCCGCTTCCAAGGGTGGCGACCTCGGCTGGATTTATCCGGGCGATACGGTGCCGGAATTTGAACGTGCGATGAATGCGCTACAGCCTGGGCAAGTCAGTGAACCGGTCGAATCACCGTTCGGCTTTCACTTGATCCAAGTGCTGGAACGCAAAACGGACGACGTGTCGCAAGAGCGCCAGCGGCTGGCTGCACGCCAGATCATTCGCGAACGAAAGCTCGAAGAGGCAACCGAAGACTGGCTGCGCCAAGTGCGCGATCGCGCCTACGTCGAATACCGGTTCGAGGAAAATAATGCCGGTTAACCCGTTATCCCCGTCATTTTGAGCACGCAGATCAAGCGCCCCACGATCGCCATTACCTGTGGCGAACCGGCGGGGATAGGCCCCGAGATAGCCATTAAAGCAGCGTGGGAGCTGCGTTCGGTCGTCAACAGCGTGCTGATCGGGGATGCGGCTTTTCTGTCGATGACAGCCGGTGCGATCGATCCGGCGATCCGGCTCGTTGCGTTATCGACGGATGCGGTGCGCAATGATGGAATGCCGGAATTTCCCATCGATCGGATTGCGGTCGTCGACTGTCCGCTGACAGTGCCGGTGGTGCCCGGGCAGCTGAATGCGCAGAACGGACGCCATGTGCTGCGCATGATCGATATCGCGATCGAAGGCGCGCTGCAGCAATGGTTTGATGCGATCGTGACCGCGCCGCTGCAGAAAAGCACGATCAACGATGCCGGCGTGGCGTTTACCGGCCACACCGAATATCTGGCCGAAAAAACCGGCACGCCGCAGGTCGTGATGATGCTGGCGGGCGGAGATGCTCCTTATTTGCGCGTGGCGCTGGCCACCACGCATCTGGCGTTGAAAGATGTGCCGGCTGCCATTACATTCGACGGCCTGGCGCGCACGCTCGAAATCCTGCAGCAGGATTTGCAGCGCAAATTCGGCCTGAACAAACCGCGCATCCTGGTGACTGGATTGAATCCGCATGCGGGCGAAAGCGGCTATCTGGGCCGCGAAGAAATCGATGTGATCGCCCCGGCTCTTGCTGCCGCGCAAGCCAAGGGTATCGATGCCAGGGGCCCTTATCCGGCCGATACGCTGTTCCAGCCGAAGTACCTGGAAGAAGCTGATTGCGTGCTGGCGATGTATCACGACCAAGGCTTGCCGGTGCTGAAACATGCGAGCTTTGGGCGCGGCGTCAACATCACGCTGGGCCTGCCGATTATCCGCACTTCGGTGGATCACGGCACGGCGCTTGATCTTGCTGCAGCCGGGTTGGGACATGCCGATCATGGCAGCATGATTGAAGCGATCAGGGTTGCGGCGCAGATGGCGGCGCACTCCCTGCGACGACCAACGGGAGTGCAAAGCCGACCAACGGGAGTGCAAAGCTCGCAAGCCGGTTCCGACGTGCCTCACAAGCTGCGCTTCTGACGCAGCAGGCGTGACGCGTTAACTAATGAAACATATTCCGCGCAAACGCTTCGGCCAGAATTTCCTGACTGACCAGGCCGTACTATACGACATCATCCGCGCGATCGATCCAAAGCCGGAAGATACGATGGTGGAGATCGGCCCGGGTCTGGCCGCGATGACACGCTTGCTGCTCGAATCATTGCAGCAATTGCATGTGGTCGAACTCGATCGTGACTTGGTGGCGCGCTTGCAAAAGAGTTTCGATCCGGCCAGGCTGATCGTCCATTCGGCCGATGCGCTGCAATTCGATTTCGCGTCGATTCCGGCTCCATCCGGCCGCAAGCTGCGCATCGTCGGCAACCTCCCATACAATATTTCCAGTCCGCTATTGTTTCATTTGACGCAAATCGCGCCGCAGGTGCAGGATCAGCATTTCATGCTGCAAAAGGAAGTGGTCGAGCGCATGGTGGCCGAGCCGGGCAGCAAGGCCTATGGACGGTTGTCGGTAATGCTGCAGTGGCGCTATCGGATGGAATTGATGTTCATCGTGCCGCCTGCCGCATTCGAGCCGCCGCCGCGCGTCGAGTCCGCGATCGTGCGCATGATTCCCGTCGCACAGCCGCTCGCTTGTGATCAATCGAAGCTGGAGCAGGTGGTGCTGAAGGCGTTTTCGCAGCGGCGCAAGGTGCTGCGCAACTGTGTTGGCGGAATGTTTACGGAAAACGAATTGATCGACGCGGGAGTCAATCCGCAGGCGCGGCCCGAGACGGTGCCGCTGGAGCAGTTTGTTGCGCTGGCAAATAGACTGGCAAGCGGTTAGCCATCGAAAGAGGGAATCCGCATGAGTCATAATGGCATGGCGACCTGACTATGCCGGCATCTGACGCAGAGCGTCAGAGTTGTTTTACCTGTTCAAGTCATGGAAGCCGACCGGGTTCACGCATGATCGATTGTATCCCGCCGGATTTCAGGCTCCCGGCGTATTCCGTTCAATCAACTCGACTTTGTACCCATCCGGGTCCTGCACGAACGCAATCACCGTTGTGCCGCCTTTCACCGGCCCTGCTTCGCGCGTCACATTGCCGCCGGCCGCCTTGACTGCATCACACGCTTTGTACGCATCCTCGACTCCGATTGCAATATGACCATACGCGGTGCCCATCTCATATTTGTCGACGCCGTAGTTGTAAGTCAACTCCAGTTCCGCATGATCCGGATTGGTGCCGTAGCCGACGAAGGCGAGCGTATATTTGTATTCCGGATTTTCGGTGGTGCGCAGCAGTTTCATGCCGAGTACCTTGGTATAGAAGTCGATTGAGCGTTGCAGGTTACCGACTCGCAACATGGTGTGAAGTATGCGCATATGAATCCTTTGCAAAAGCCTTTAGAAAATCATGATTTTATGCGCGTTCGCAATTCCTTGCCAGGCAGTGCCCTGAAAGAGGCAGATCGTTGCGACATGCGGACGAGCGATATCGCCCCTCGCGAAGCGAAACGCTCGTTTGGTACACGGTGAGCGATATTCCTTTTTACCGCTTCCCGGTAAAAGCTACAGCTTGCCAGTGTCGGCTATGCCGTGCCGAAAATCGTCCGGCGTATTTCGTTTTTCGGCGCCGCTAATGTATTTTCGCCAGTGCCTCGCTGACATCGACAGGGGCTTCGTATTCTTTCTCGGGTAGCTGCTCCAGAGAGGCGCGGACATTTTCGTCTGCTCCCTGTTTTTCTGCATTTTCAATCAAGGTCTTTTTATTCGCAGGATAGTCGACGCCTTTTAAAAATTTTTGTACCTGAACCGGATTGACTTGGGACATGGCTTGCTCCAATAAAAGGTTGAAAAACTCTTGCAGCTTGCCTGGAGAATATGCTTCTGACGCGTCGGGCGACTCTCATTGCCGATAGTCGACGCGATTATCAATCTCTCGACTGGACTGCCGCAAATATCCCGGTAAATCGTGCAATGCATGTGCCAGAAAGAGGTCGGGTCATTTAGCATGGTTCCTGCTTCAATGCAGACGTTTTCCATATGGCCGTTTTCTCTTTGGAGATTCAATAGTGCATCGCTTTGCGGTTTTCGAATTGAAAAAAATGGGCGCTACGCTCCGGTGAGGCGAATATGACGAAAATTCTGGATGCGCGCTCCATTGCTCATTTTCACGAACAGAACATGAAGCCAGCTGACTTTCCGCCTGGCGGGCACTTCGGGTCCCTTCATGACGTATGGCACTGGATTGAGGCAAACCATCACTGCAACATGTCGCAGTGGAATGAAGAGGACAAAGCCCGGCGCACCGATGTCGGCGCTGCCGACATAGCGGCGAGCAAGCGGCTCATCGACCAGAGCAATCAAAAGCGCAACGACGCCATTGAAGCAATTGACGAAGCAATCTTGGCTGGCTTGAAAAACCACCCGAGCTCGACCGATGCGCGGCTCAATAGCGAAACGGCCGGATCGATGATCGACCGGCTATCGATCCTGTGCCTCAAGATTTACCACATGAGGAAACAGACGCAGCGTGATGATGTAGATCAGGCGCATATCCGCACATGCGAAGTGAGGCTTGATCGCCTGATCGAACAGCGCATGGATCTCGGCGTCTGTTTCGACCAGTTGCTTGCGGACACAAGGAAAGGGTGCGCTTATTTCAAAGTCTATCGCCAGTTCAAGATGTACAACGATCCGGCGCTTAATCCTTACCTGTACGGAGAACAAGGTGCCGGTGCGAAGGGAGGTGAGATTACTTCTTGCGCCATCGACGTTCTTATTCCGACCCGCGATCGGCCCTATGCGCTGGCGGTCACGCTTACTGCGTTGCATGCGCAGGGTTTTCAGGATTTCCGCGTGATTGTTTCCGATCAGTCAGAGTGCCAGAATCCTTTTGAAGCGCCTGAAGTAAAGGCGCTGCTGCGCATTCTTCGGGCAAGTGGTACCGAGGTGGAAACATATCGTCATTTGCCGCGCCGCGGCTTGGCAGAGCAACGCGATTTCCTGTTGTCAAAGACCGCTGCCCCTTATTGTTTGTTTCTGGATGACGATGTGGTTCTGCAAAAGGATGTAATCGCCCGGCTGTACCACGCGATCGGCGAGCAGCGCTGCGGCTTTGTCGGTAGTGCGTTGCACGGTTTAAGTTTTATCGAGGATATCAGACCGCATCATCAATACATCGAATTCTGGGACGCCGATGTGATTCCCGAGACGGTGACGCCGGGAAGTTCGGCATGGAACCGGCACCATTTGCATAGCGCGGCCAATCTGTTTCATATACAGGCAAGGCTTGGAATGCGCGCAGAGGAAACGCGGCTGTACCGGGTCGCATGGATTGGCGGCTGCGTTTTATTCGACACCGATAAGCTGCGCGCGGCGGGTGGATTTAATTTTTGGACGGAGCTGCCGCCGGAACACTGCGGCGAGGATGTGCTGGCACAGCTGCGGGTGATGCAACGTTTTGGCGGGTGCGGCGTGATTCCATCCGGTGCCTACCATATGGAACTGCCGACCACTGTTTTGACGCGCAATGTGGATGCGCCCTGGGTATTGCCGATATCAGCCATCGGCTAACGCGATGCGAGCAACCTCGCAGCAGATCGTTTCGTCAACTGCTGCATATGGCACAGTCGAGAAATGCTTTCAATTGACTAATTCGAGCACGAAAAAATGTACGATCCGTACCCGGCGACTCTTGCGAACGTAAAGAAAATTGCAGTTCTGAGGCCGAATGGCGTCGGCGATTTCGTTTTTTCCTTGCCGGCTTTGCATGCGCTCAGAAGCGCTTATCCCGACGCCAGGATTACCTATATCGGACAACGGTGGCACGCCGATTTCTTCAAGGTACGGCCGGGCCCGTTCAATGAAGTTGCGGTCATTCCGCCCTATCCCGGAGTCGGTGCAGCTCTCGATGCCGATCCGGCACAGGCCGAATCCTTCATCGAATCAATGCGTGCCGCCGAACTCGATCTGGCGGTGCAACTTTACGGCGGCGGACGTTATTCCAATCCATTCATCAAGCGGTTAGGGGCACGCCTCACCATCGGGCTGAAGGCGATCGATGCGGAACCGCTTGATCGGTGGATATCGTTCGACCGCCTGCAAAACCGACGTCTTCAATTCCTGGAAGTGACGGCATTGGTTGGCGCCAACAGGATGCAGCTGACGCGAGAGCTGGAAGTCACGAGCGAGGATAGGCAGGAGGCAGCAGCCGTTGCTTCTCCCGATCTGTCAAAGCCGCTCGTATTGATCCACCCGGGTGGCGGAGATACGCGGCGTCACTGGCCCGCGAAGCGCTTCTCTGCGGTTGCAGATGCACTCTCCGAAGCAGGCGCTTTGATTGCAGTGAACGGCAGCGCGAGCGCAATCGAAATGCGGATAGCCCGAGACGTCGTAGACGGGATGCGGCACCCCGCTATTGACCTGAGTGGGAAGCTGTCATTGTGCGGGCTGTGCGGCTTGCTGACACGATGTACGCTTGTCGTATCCAATGACAGTGGACCATTGCATCTCGCGCTTGCCATTGGAACGCCGTCTGTCGGCATCTACTGGCTCACGAATCTGTATGAGGCCGGGCCTCTGGTTCAGGACAAGCATCGTGCAGCCTTGTCTGCGCGCGTGAACTGCCCAGTGTGCGGAGCGGAAAACCTGGCAAGCCGCTGCCCGCACGATGCAAGTTTTGTGGACGATGTAGCGCTTGAAGAGGTGATCGGCATGGCGATGCAACTGTTTTTGGACAGGCGCTGGCGGCAGTAGCTCTATTCCTCCGGTTGTGCGCCAGGCGATGCACAGCTTGCGCCGGCGATCAGTTCGCGCGCATGCCGCAGGACTGAAGCCACCTGCGTTCCCTCCGGATCCCGTATGCAGCGATGCAGCGTTTGGTCGAGGGGTGCCCAGCGCGACATGTCTGATGCGCTGAAAATGACGACGCTCGGCAGCTTCAATCCGGCGGCGATATGCGAAACGCCGGTGTCGTTGCATACAAGAAGCCGGGCGCGGCTCATCAAGGCCGCCATCGCACCGATTGAAACCGGTGCAGCGGCGTTAATTGCATTGGCACGCATTCTCCGCGCGACAGCGGTTGTCAAATCCAGTTCGTTTGCAGAGCCCGTCAATAGGATGGGCAATTCAAATTCAAGGGCGAGCGCATCCGCAACTTCTGCGAATCGTTCCGCCGGCCAGCATTTGCTGCGAGCACTTGCTCCTGGATGAATGCAAATGTAATGCCTGGGAACCAAGGCTCTCGATAATTCGGCGTCATACAATTCCTGCTGATCCTGTTCGGTAATCGGAAATTCGAGATCCGCTGTCGTGGCGGGCGCCCCCAAATACTCGGCAAGCCGCAGCAGGCGAAGCGGTTCAGCGCCGACGTCGGGATAGTCGACGAAGAAACCAGTGCGCGGCTTTCCATCCCTTTCGAGAGTGAATCCGGCGATGGCATTTGCACCGAATTCACGGATGATATGGTTGCTGACTTGGCCACTGCCGTGCATTTGCAGCGCCAGATCGAAATGGTGTTCTCGCATTTCTTGATAAAACGCGGGAATACGGTCTTCTCGGGCCGGCTGCTCGGGAAACGCGGGATGGCCCGGAAAAGCGAAGAAATCGTCGATGTATTTGTGAAAACGGTTGGCAAACTGCTCTGCCCAAGGCAAACCGACCAAGCTGATACGGGCGTACGGCAGAACCAGGCGCAATGCGCGAAGTGCCGGCACGGAGCAAAGCATGTCGCCAAGCCGCAACGCGCGAAAGACAACGAGTTTTTTTATGCCGAGATGCTGGATCGGCCCGACATCGCGTGCATTTTGTGTAAAGGTATCCGAAAGTGCCAAGGGGAATTTCCCGACAGTGATTTGTCCGGTGTGACAGTAAAGCAGCAGGAAGAATTTGCTGCCGAGCTGACGCAGTTTTCATGCCATCATTCGCTGCAGCGGGTAAAGATTGCGTGTCCGGAGTTCCTTGCGGGCTATACCGCATGCAGTGATAGCCGGACTTCAGCTTGCGAAAGGGGCGCTAGCCGATCGGATACGAATCCGTCGTCAGGCCGGGATGTGAAGGCGAAGCAGGCAAGCACCACGCGAGGGATGAAACAGAATAAAAATTGCGGCTGACCGACGATACACCTTTTGCTCGTCAGAATATCGGCAGTGTTTCCGGCGCCCGGTCGCGCAACGCCTTTTTCGCCAATTCGAATTCAGGGAAAACCGATTGCACGGTAGCCCAGAAGCGCGGGCTATGGTTCATTTCGCGCAGATGCGCCAATTCATGCGCGATCACATAATCGATTTGCGGCAATGCGAAATGCATCAATCGCCAGTTGAGACGGATCTTGCCGTCGGCGGTGCAGGAACCCCATTGCGTCATTGCCGAAGATAGCGCAAATGATTGATAACTGACTCCCAGTTTCTCTGCATAGATCGGCAAGCGCTCGGCGAACAGGCGCTTCGCCTCGATTTGCAGCCATCCCTGGACACGGTCTTTCAGCTGCTGTTCCCCAGCATCGGCCGGCAGGCAAACGGTCAACTCTCGCGTTATCCCATCGTAGTTAATGCCGGCAGGCTGCGTCGCGACGATCCGCAGCGTGATATCGCTGCCCAGATAAGGCAGTGTTGCGCCATCGCACCATTGCATCGGCGGTTGCAGCCGGTGCGTCGCAAGTTCGTGCCGCTCATTGAGCTTGGCAAAAATCCAGCGCTGCTTCTCGCGGATCGCGCTGTCTATTTCACCGAGCGTGACCCATCTCGGCGCCGTCACGCGCAGGCCGTTATCGTCGATCAAAAAACCGATCGAGCGGCGCTTCGAGCGCAGCAGCGTGTAATCGAGAGCATGTTCTTTCAGCTGAATCCGGCGCTTGCCATTGGGCGGGGTAGCAGGCGGCGGTACTGCACGGGAACCATCCGGCAGCAACGGCTGCTGAATGCCGGGCCCCTGCCCCTGTTTCGGTGCGGGACTGTCGATGGTCGGCGGCGATGAAAAATCGGGGGGGGAAAAGTCGAGTTGCAACGCGAGCTGTTGCGGGTCGGGTGACGTGTGACGGAGCAGCTTCTTCAAGGCAATGAGTAGTTGGTTATTTTTTGGAGTATGCACCGGGTGAAATTACCCGCATCTCGGATTCTATCCAATTTTCTACCTGTTGCATCAATTCAACTGCACTTAATCCTTTCGGTGATATTGGTTTGCCAATTGAAACCGTTATCGTTCCGGGTTTTTTGATGAACGAATTTTTTGGCCAGTATTCGCCGGCATTCATCGCAATCGGTACCACCGGTGTATTGGTCTCGACCGCCAGCCGCGCGCCGCCGCCTTTGTATTTGCCTCTCTCGCCGACCGGAATGCGCGTGCCTTCCGGGAACATGATGACCCATTGTCCGTCAGCCAGCCGTCTTCTGCCGTGTTCGACAATCTGGGCGAAAGCATCCTTGCCCTTGCTGCGATCGATCGGAATCATGCGCAATAACGCAATGCCCCAGCCGAAAAACGGAATGTACGTGATTTCTTTCTTGAATACATAGACCAGTGGACGCGGCATGAAATACAGGTAAAAAATGGTTTCCCACGCCGATTGATGCTTCGACAATAAAATGACCGGCGCATCCGGCAGATTTTCATAGCCTTTGACCTGATAATGAATACCGCACACTGTTTTCGCCGCCCAGACCACGAACATGTTCCAGCGTGAAGTCCAGTAATAGCGTTTGTTGTAAGGCAGCGGCGCAAACAAAAAGCAGAGCGGTGCCCAGATGAACGTCGCGATTGCGACGAGCAATGCAAATACGAGCGAACGCAGAAACAATGTAATGCGCGACATTTAATCTCCGGCAGTGGATAAATCAAACAGGTTGGCAGCGTGGCGAGTCAAGAAATCATCGACGATACAATGTCTCCTGAAGAATTAATGGAGCGATCGATATCTTGCCCGGCCTAGTGTCGACAGCTTCGCTATTATCGACAAAAAAGCGGCAAAAACATGCTTTTGTTCAAGCATTTTTTTGTTTTAATCCTTTCAATGGGATTGGCTCTTCGACAACTGCCTGGTCCGCAGGAGTCACT
>DASYKE010000101.1:0-5155 GCA_035995725.1 Burkholderiaceae bacterium
GCCGCAGCAGGGGGCCGTTTTCCAATTCACCTTGCCGCAACAAACAGGAGCAGGAACGGAACATGAATGAGCAGGAGTGGGTCATGAATGAACAGGAGCGGGCCATGAATGAAGTGCAATGCGCCGATCGGTTTTATACCAGCAAGCCGATCGAAATCCTGATGGTGGAAGACAACCCGGGCGATGTGCGGCTGACCCGGGAAGCGCTCAAGCAGAATGGGGTCAGGTCTTGCAATGCAATATCACCCCTGTTCTGAATCTTCATGGTCTCTCACGATCCTGCTCACCGTCGAGTAGCGTACGCCGACGTGCTGCGCTATCGCAGCCATTAAGACCGCCGGCAAGTTCGAGCCTCAGGGGACACGCCATGCGAGATGTATGACAGGCAAGAGTGTGCTATTGCAAAACCTGACCCTGCTGTCTCGCCGGAGGTGTTGCAGTTAGTGTTGATCAGCAGACCAAATCCATGAACGCTGCCAAACGCGAAATAGCGCAGCCTGGCCTCGATCTGACCAAGACTCTGCGCAGTGTATTAGGCTAATTGGGATGACGAAATCAAGAAACCCGTTATGCCTTAGGGCGAGCCCAAGTATGGGCGACTCTACTTGAATAGCCAGTCAAAGAGCTTGTCGATGCTGTAAACGGTGGCGAAAACTACAGAGGGAGCCACGATAACGAATAGGGCTGCATATTTGAGGTGCTCGTAAGTCTTTTTTTCATCGACTTTCGATGTTTTGATGTGCGGCAAATGCCATGATTCGAATAGATGCAATTTCATATCTCACTCCGTCAGTTGAGGCTTATTGCTTGCCTTTTTTTATTGTTTGCCTTTTCAGTATAGGTTAAATTTCCTGGCAATCAAGTTATTCCAGATCAAGTCGCCTCCGGTCGACTTGTCATTTGCCCATCTGGACGGGTTTTCTGAAAAATTCTGACGGATGATGTGGAGAAAGAAAGCGTGCACCCTGCCCCATCACGGTTGCCGCACGCTTTTCAGAAGGCCTGCCGTCGTGCGAGGCCAGCCGACGGGACCGAACCATGCGCCACCCGCGATGGCTGAGGCGTTGACCAACCCATAAATGACGAGAGCCGCGCCCTGCGCGATGAAAACCTGTGTCAGGCCACCGCCCCAGTGCAAGGCCAGCCAGCCGCCGGCTGCGGCAACGGCAAGCCGCACGACGTTGCCGATCACCGGCCACATCAGACGCCCGGCACCCTGCGACGCAAAATACAGAATCAACCCCATGCCGAAGAATCCGTACATCGGCCCCACCGTCCGCAGGTATTGCGTGCCGGCGTCCAGCATGGCCGGGTCACTGTCGAACAGCGACAGCCATGCGTGGGGAAAAGCGGCAGCCCACAGTCCGATTGCTTCCGTGATGAAGACAGCAATGCCGGCACCGATCCAGGTTGCGTGCAGCGCCCGCTCCCGCTGCCCTGCCCCAATGCAGGTGCCCACCATGGCCACCAGCGGGCCGCCAAGGCCGAAGACCAGGGGCACCAGCAGATATTCCAGGCGCGAGGCAGTGCCGTAGCCCGCGATGGCGGCGGTACCGAAGCCACCCACCAGGCCCGTGGTAATGCCGATGGTCAGATTGGTGGCGACAGTCGATACAATACCAACGAGGCCCACCCGCAGAATGTCCTGAAAAAACGGCCAGCGAAAACGAGCCTTCGCCAGCGAAGGGCGCAACAGGCTCTTGCTGGACCACAGATAAGCCGCCAGGGCAATGCTGCCGACCAGATAATATGCAAGCAGCGCGGCGGCTCCCCCGGCGATGCCCATGCCCGGAATCGGACCCCATCCGAAAATCAGCACGGGTGACAAGGGAATCAGCACCACGGCGCCGGCGCAGGTGACGATGGCCGGCACTGTCATATTGCCCGTCCCGCGGATCACCGCGGATAGCGAGTTGAAGATCCAGACCAGCGTGGCCCCGGCAAAGACCCAGTTGGAATACGTCATGGCTGCTTCCAACGCTCCGCCGGTGCCTCCCATTTCGCTATAAATCCAGCGTCCGCCGCCCAGTACGGCAGCCATGAACAGCACACCGAAAGCCACTGCAATGACGAACGCGTGCAGCACCAGGGCGTCGGCATCGTCGCGGTGGCGGGCACCGAGAGCTCGGGCAATGGCGGAGGCGATCCCGCCGCCCACGGCGCCGGCCGAGGTCATCTGCATCAACATCACCATCGGAAAAACCAGTGCCATGCCAGCCAGCGCATCCGTTCCCAGCTTGCCGACAAAGAAGGTCTCGATCAGGCCCACGGCTGCCTGCGCCAGCATGACCAATACGTTGGGCGCGCCGAGCCGCAGCAAGGTAGGCACGATCGGCGCTTCCAGCAGAAGCCGGGTTCGGGGGTCCAATGGTATGCGTTCCGTCATGTTCGATCCTGTATTTTTATCGTCGCTGGTGTCCGTACTTGCGCCGCCAATGTGTCGGGGCGCACTTCGGCGAGGGCGCCTTTCCTGGCGAAGTGGAACGGAGAGCGTGCATAGGCGGAAATAACGGCTTTCATGGTTGGGCTCCTGTTGGCGTTGTCAGGCGCGGGCCGCAATTGACACATCAACTGGCGCGTCAGTGTTTACCTTGTAACGATCCGCAGGATGGTCGTGCGACAGGTTGGGGCCAAGCCTGGCCCGCGCAGCAATGAAGGCGTCCCAGTCGGCTGCATCCGGCAGCGAAGGGATGGTCACGAGTTCGCCACGGTCCAGGCCTGCGAGCGCGGCGTCGACCATTTCACCTGCTTCCATGATCATCGATGCCGGCAGGCTGGAAACATCGATGCCCGTACGCTCCCATATTTCCGTGCGAGTTACCCCGGGCAATACGACTTGCACCTGGGCGCCATGCTTGCCGATCTCAGCGTGCAGGCTTTGGGACAAGCTCAACACATAGGCCTTGGTGGCGCTGTAGCTGGCATTGAACGTCTCCGGCGCAAGCGCCACGACAGAGCCGATATTGATCAGTTTGCCATTCCCGCGCGTGACGAAGCCGGACGCCGCGGCAGCGGCCAGGCGAGTAAGCGCCACGACATTGAGTTGGATCATTGCCTCGATAGAGGCAAGATCCGCATTCGCCAGCGGCCCATTTGCGCCGACACCGGCATTGTTGACCAGCATGGTGATGCTGTCGTCGCTGCGCAGGCGTTGCTCGACGCGGGCCAGGTCGGCTTTCGACGTGAGGTCTGCTTGCAGAGTCGCAACCTGCGCGCTCGTCTCGCCGCTCAACCGAGTTGCCAACCGGTCCAGCCGCTGCTGGTCCCGGGCGACCAGTATCAAGTCGTAGCCGCGCCGCGCAAGACGGTCGGCATAGGTGGCGCCAATGCCGGAAGATGCGCCGGTAATCAGCGCAGTGCCCTTGAAGTTTGGGTGATTCATTTCCGTTCTCCGTTTCGGTAAATAATCGGAATGCAATATTGAGGGAAGACATCGGCAGCCGAGCCCAGGCAGTTGAGCCCATTGCAGTTGAGTCCAGGCAGTTGAACCCACCTGTCGGCATGCCGTACGACAATCATTTAAATGATGATCATAATGATTGTATATATTACGATCATAATTTATAATGTCAAGCATAATTTTGAAAGATCGTGAAAGATCGAGGAGTCAAGACATGAAAGTCAGCAGAGAACAGGCGGCGGAAAACCGGGAGCGCATATTGGATGTCGCGGCCCAGTTGTTTCGCGAGCGCGGCTTCGACGGTATCGGCGTGGCCGACCTGATGAAGGCCGCCGGGCTTACGCACGGCGGATTTTATGGCCACTTTTCATCCAAGGAAGATTTGATGGCGCAGGCGTGCGAGCGCGCGCATACCCGTTCGGTGGATAACTGGAACCGGCTGGCCGATCACGCGCCCGACAGTCCGTTATCCGCGATCACGAGTGCCTACCTGTCCACCAGGCACCGCGATCAGCCTGGCACAGGCTGTACGCTGGCTGCGCTGGGGCCGGATATCGCGCGGCAAAATCCGTCCGTGCGCCGCGCAGTCACGCAAGGCGTGCGTCACGCGGTCGAGCTCATGGCGCGGCTGGTTCCGGGAAAATCCAAGGCTGTGAAACACGAAAAGGCGCTGGCGACATACGCCAGCATGGTGGGCGCGCTGGTTCTTGCGCGAGCAGTGGATGATCCAATGCTTTCTGAAGAAATTCTGCAAGCGGTATCGGCATCCATATCGAAATGAACTCTGTCGAAGCCGTGACCGCCCGGATCCTGACTATCCCTTGACCATCCCCAAATGCTTCGCCGCCTCTCTGATGCTCAAAGGGGAGAGGCGATCGCGCACGTCCTGAAGAAAGCTGCGAACCGCTTGCGGATCATGCCTGGCATAATCCCGCAAGGCCCAGCCAATAGCCTTGCGGATGAAGAAGTCGGGCTCGGCGGCAAGTTCACTCGCATAGAAGAATAATCGCGATGCATCGGTCTCGGCACGCCAGCCAAGCTGGTGCAGCATGGCGACGCGCCGGACCCACATGTTCGGGTGTCGCAGCGCGACATCCATTGTCCGTTGGGCGTGCTGGTCTTGTCCGCGCGCTGTCCTGGTCAGATCTCCCACGACGCCGGCCAGGCCATCCACCGAGTCCCACCATGAGCCCTGCTGCGTCAGCACCAGCAGATCGTCGACGTGATGCATTGCGAGTGTTTTCCAATTGCGCGCCAACATGTCTATTGCGACATATTGATATTCGCGCTGCGGCAAAACCCACAGAGTTCGGGCCAATTCGACCAGCTCATCCGCACCGCACTGCAAGCGCAGCAGCGGCACCGTGGCCGATCGCCGCTGTGGCGTAGCGACTCCGAGGAATTCGAACCGGCCGCGCATGTACGCTTGCATGGCGACAGCCCTCTGTGCGTCCGCCAGCGGGGCGAGAGCGTCTCGGATCAATTGGGCGAATTGTTGTGGGGTCACTGCGGGAATTGTTCTCACTGCGGAAATTGTTCTATTTTTGGGATCAAGTGTTGCCTTTTGCCGCGCCTGCCTTCGGCGTTGGATGCACAGCGCAACAAAAAATTGACTCTGACCCTGATACTACTTTATTCCATGAATTCCGCGAAATTCAGTGCGTTTCAGTGGTACATTCTGCACCGCCATTTATACGTCGTTCGCTATCGGTCTCAAGCTGTCTTCCCTTGTCGGACAAGGGGCCGGCCTAAAAA
>DASYKE010000102.1:0-14515 GCA_035995725.1 Burkholderiaceae bacterium
TTCAAATGATTGCCCGTTTAGAACGCGTCCAAGCCAACCAGAATGTCAGGCCGGTAAGAGCACCAAGCCCACCCGTTATCGCAACACCTTGGATGTAGCTCAGCCAACCTGCAGATGTCAGCACACCATCTACGACCGTTGCTACTCCATTCTCAACGTAACTCGAGTCTTTGGAATAAGCAGGCCAAGAAAAGAGCGCCATGGGAATACAACCAATAATGAAGCCCGATATGACGAGCGACCACCAATGGAAAATTCCCAGCTTTCGCAGCAACAAAACAGTAGGGAGTCCAAGAACAATGAGATGGGTCGCTGAAACGATTAAAGACATCAAGAGCACATCCATGGCTACCGAGACAAATGAATCTGCTGGCGCTCCGGACAGCAGGCCCAAAAGAAAAAAATATGCCGCTGCAGGCACAGCCGGAGTGAAGACGGCAACCGCAATTGCAAGTCCTATTTCAGGCGTCTCATCCATAAGTTCTAACTTGTCATATACGGCAATAGCGATGGATAACCTGGCGGTGCGCGGGATAACACGGGGAGCGCGGCCGCCGCCGAATCCGCATGAATATCATGGTTGCAGCCAAGCGAGCTCCAGCACGTTGCTGGAAGGTACCTCAACGACGTGCATGGGACGTATAACGCTGAATTAACCAGCATGCCCAAGCGGGTCCGTGTTGAATGTCGTGTTATAGCTTGAGCAGTTCATCGTCAAACCAAACATCCTCATAATTACTGCCGCCGATCAGAAAGCGGAAACCTGGCGGAAGATCGAGATACTCCACAACTTCCGGCAGGTACTCTCGTAGTTGCTCCATATGCAGAGTTGAGAAAAATTTTTCATCTCGCGAGAACTCCTGACCACACCAGAGGTACCATCCGCTCGCATTTTCTGTCGCAGGTTGCCGAAAGCCACTCATAGGCAATTTTCCAAGAGTGCCTAAAGCAATAGCGACCTTTGTATTGGACTTAGGCTTGCAGGGCCTAACCCCAACCCACTCGCAAACTGTCTGCTCTACTTTTATCCGCATATCCCGGCCCGGGTATAACTTGTCATATACAGCAATAGTGATGGATAACCTGGCGTGCGCCGTATAAAACGGGAAGCGTGACCGCCTTGAGATCCGCATGAATATCAGGGCGGTCGCTTAAATTGCCGCCTGACACCAAATAACAAAATTGAAGGCAAGGAGAAAGTTACTGCATCTCGCCATTTAGATAAATGCCATAAACATGGCATTCATTGAATTCCATTAGCCGACCGCGCAGCAGCTGCCCGCCTAGCTGCCATGCGCACGTTCATATCGCAGAGAACGCTGGTTTTGCGCCGGTCAACTTGTCTGAAGGAAATGGAGGTGTGACGAGCCAACTCTGATATTCATTAAGCTGCTTGATGATTAAACTTTATCTGCAATCCAAAAATCTGTGAACTGCATACCTTTGGCAGGTGTCGATTGAGATGCCCCAATTGGAATTGCTAGCCGTTTCAAGAAACAGATGGCTTGGGCGCCTGATGTCATTTCCATGACAACGACCAGTGGCAACTGAATAGGGCTTTGCAGCCATAGGCCTTTGCAATCTGGTCACCGCTATTTCACTCAATATCATTCAAGGAGTTACGATGAATACGATGCAGGTAGGCAAGAGCAGCAACGGTCAGCCGGTTGAACTGTTTTACCAGGATCTCGCCAGCGGACGGCCGGTCGTGCTCATCCATGGTTGGCCGGCCAGCCATGCCATGTGGGAATACCAGATGCTGGAACTGCCCATGCATGGCCTGCGGGTCATCGCTTACGACCGCCGCGGTTTCGGCCTGTCCTCCAAGCCCTGGGACGGCTATGACTACGACACCATGGCCGACGACCTGAAAGGCCTGCTCGACGGCCTCGATCTGCAGGATGTGGTGCTGGTCGGCTTTTCGATGGGCGGCGGCGAGGTCGCGCGCTACATGGCCCGCCATGGCGGCGCGCGGGTGTCGAAAGTGGTCTTCATGTCGGCGGTGACGCCCTACCTGCGCAAGACCGCCGACAATCCGGACGGCATCGACCCCGCCGCGTTCGAACAGATTTTTGAGGGGCTCAAGAAAGACCGGCCCGACTTTCTTGTGGATTTTGGCAAGCAGTTCTTCAACGTCGGCTTGCTCAAGCATCCGGTCAGCCAAGCGACGCTGGACTGGCTGCAGGACATGGCGCTGCCGGCGTCACCGAAAGCGACGCTCGACTGCGCCCATGCATTCGCCGAAACCGATTTCCGCGGCGACTTGAAAAAGATTTCCGTGCCGGCGCTGGTCCTTCACGGCACAGAAGACCAGACCGTACCGCTCAAGGCAAGCGGCGCGCGCACGGTGGAGCTATTGCGTACCGTGCAGTACAAGGAGTATAGCGGCGCGCCGCACGGCCTGTTCGTCACGCACAAAGATGAACTCAACCGCGATCTGGTTGATTTCATTCAGGGCACCTGATTTCAGATTTGCCCGCGACGTGTTGAAAGGCATCCGCAGGGACCGCAGCCAGTGTTGACTTGATTCCGGACGTTCCGAACCGACTATCTAAAACAGGATAAGCATGAATAACGTTCACAGGAGCAAACCACGCACAATCAGTCTGGCGTTGCAGGGCGGCGGTTCGCACGGCGCATTCACCTGGGGTGTGCTCGACCGGCTGCTGGAGGAAGAGCGCATCGCGGTTGACGGCATATCCGGCGCCAGCGCCGGCGCGATGAACGCAGTGGCATATGCCGACGGCTTGCTCGACGGCGGCGTGAATGGCGCGAAAAAGTCGCTGTACGATTTCTGGAAAGCCGTATCGGAAATGCCCAGCATTGGCGCACTGAAAATCCCTTCACTGATGGATTTCGTCGGCGCTGAGTTCGATCTCATGAGCCGCATGTTTTCGCCCTACCAGACCAATCCGCTCAACATCAACCCGCTACGCGAGATGTTGAACGCGCAAATCGACTTCAATCGGCTACGCATGAATAGTCCGGTCAAACTTTTCATTTGCGCTACCAACGTCAAGAGCGGACGTGTCAAGGTGTTCCGGAATGACGAGCTGTCGTGCGACGTGCTGCTTGCATCCTCCTGTTTGCCATTTCTGTTCCAGGCGGTAGAAATTAAGGGGCAGTATTACTGGGATGGCGGCTATATGGGCAACCCGCCGATGTTTCCGCTGTATGAGCAAACCGAAACGCGCGACATCATGATTGTGCAAATCAACCCGATCGAACGCAACGATGTGCCGGACACGTCGCTGGAAATTATCGACCGTCTTAACGAAATCAGCTTCAATACACCGTTAATACTGGAATTGCGCGGGATCGAGTTCGTCAATCGGATGCTTGCCGAAAACCGCGTGGACCCGAAAAAATACAAGCACATCAACATCCATGCCATTGACGCTGAAAATCAAATGCGCAAATTTGGCGCGTCGAGCAAATCCAATTCCGATTGGGGATTTTTGCAGTCGTTGCACAAGATCGGCCGTCACGCCGCAGACAAATGGCTGTCTGAAAATCTAGACGCCATCGGCCACCGTTCTAGCGTCGACATCGTGGATAAATTTTTGTGACTCTTTCATTCCCGGTTGCTTGCCGATCGCCTTGTGCCCGCCTCCGACATTCGATGGCTTAGTTCAGTTCGGTAACAAAATCGGCTCTGGCATTGATGCCTCATGCCAACTATATTGGTCCAACAACTTCTGCCCATCTTGGCGATTAACAATCGTTAATGAACCGCCCATCCATTATTAACTTACCCTGACGCACAATAGGACTCCGGCTCTTCACAAACCTGCGGGCTGTGTCTCATTGCGGATCAACATCATCGCGATGACTTATCGCCATCGCACACCATCCCCGAAGTGGAGCCTCCCGGCATTGCTGTGCCGCCGGGAGCGAAAGCAGCGCCTGACACGGGCTTGTTCAGGCTGACTGCGGTACAGCGAACCTACTTGACTGAAAAAGGAAACAATCCATGAAGAAACTCACCACGGCGGCCGGCGCACCGGTCGTCGATAACCAGAACACCCAAACCGCCGGGCCCCGTGGGCCGGTTTTGCTGCAGGATGTATGGCATCTTGAAAAGCTGGCGCATTTTGATCGTGAAGTGATACCCGAGCGTCGCATGCATGCAAAAGGGTCGGGCGCCTTCGGTACGTTTACCGTCACTCACGACATCACGAGATACACCAAGGCAAAAATCTTTTCGACCGTTGGGAAGAAGACCGATCTGTTCATGCGGTTTTCCACTGTTGCCGGCGAGCGCGGCGCGGCCGATGCGGAGCGCGACATTCGCGGTTTCTCCGCCAAGTTTTATACCGAAGAAGGCAACTGGGATATGGTTGGCAACAATACGCCGGTCTTTTTCATGCGCGACCCGCTAAAATTTCCGGACCTCAATCACGCCATCAAGCGCGATCCCAAAACGAATATGCGCAGCGCTGACAACAACTGGGATTTCTGGACGCTCTTGCCTGAAGCGCTGCACCAGGTCACGATCGTCATGAGCGACCGCGGCATTCCGGCGTCGTATCGCCACATGCACGGTTTCGGCAGCCATACCTACAGTTTTATCAATGCGGCCAACGAGCGTTACTGGGTGAAGTTCCATTTCCTAAGCATGCAGGGCATCAAGAACATGAGCGATGCCGAAGCCACCGAACTGGTCGGCCGCGATCGCGAAAGCGCGCAGCGCGATCTGTTCAACAGCATCGAGAACAAGGATTTCCCGCGCTGGAAACTGCGAGTGCAAATCATGCCGGAAAAAGAAGCCGGCTCGTATTACATCAATCCGTTCGATCTGACCAAGGTCTGGCCGCACAAGGATTACCCGCTGATTGATGTCGGCATGCTGGAGTTGAACCGCAATCCGGAAAACTATTTCGCCGACGTCGAACAGGCTGCTTTTTCGCCGGCCAACGTCGTGCCCGGCATCAGTTTTTCACCGGACAAGATGTTGCAGGGACGCCTGTTTTCGTATGGCGATACGCAGCGTTACCGGCTCGGCGTCAATCATCACCAGATTCCGGTGAATGCGCCTAAATGCCCGGTCCACAGTTACCATCGCGACGGTGCGATGCGAGTCGACGGTAACCGGGGTGCGGCTATCGGCTATGAGCCCAATAGCAAGGGCGAGTGGCAGCAGCAACCGGATTTTTCGGAACCGCCCCTGTCGATCGAAGGCGCAGCAACCCATTGGGATCATCGGATCGATGATGATTACTACACCCAGCCCGGAAACCTGTTCCGCCTGATGACGCCGGCAAAACAGCAACTGCTGTTCGAGAACACCGCACGTTCGATCGGTGAGGCGTCCAGAGAAATCCAACTGCGGCATATCGCCAACTGCACCAAGGCCGATCCGGCTTACGGTGCGGGGGTAGCGGCAGCGCTGGAACGCGGTGTGTCGAAAAAAACACCGAATCTGGTGGTCTGACCGACCGAAATTGGTTTCTCGGTAAATCCTTGAACGCATGACTTCGGTCATGCGTTTTTTATTAACACCAAGGTGCCAGAGACGATTTATTTCCAATTCAGCTCAAACAAAATCGACTCTGATCCTTATGCCTTACTCAGGAGATCTGTACGATATTTTTGTATTGAAGAGGATTCAGTTCTTGTAGCTGGCGAAGGAATCGATCACTACCGGTCAGCTAAACATCATGGCCATCATTGCAGCGTCATCCGCTACCATGATAAGCAAAGTTACCGACCAAAATAAAATATGGCCTTGCAGATAGTCCAATAAAAGCTTGAACGTGGGTGGCATAAGTGGTTATTCAGACAGCGAAGATTGCATTGGAGTATAACAAAAAAAGAAATGCCTTGGCTTTACCAGTCCAAGGCATTATTCAACAGCATCTGAATATTGATCGCGACCTGCTATATTCCGGTCAGGCGGCAGTCATACCCTGTCTGCGCAAACCGATATACTCCAACTCGGCAAGCACTGTCACACACGCTGCCTGGGTCAGCACGAATGCCTGTCCCCATCCGGTGGGTGTGACCATTCCGCTCAGCAGCAACCAGATACTTTCAAGCACCCACAACCCGTTGCAGGCAATGATCAGCCACACTGCCGGGCGCGCGATGGGTTTGCGGATGGCGATGTACCCGATGAACGCCGCTATCGGCAGCAGCCCCAGCCCCGCATACTGTAACAGCGCGGTTGGAAGGCCAAGCAGACTATCGAGAGAAGTGGCGCCAAGCGCCATCAAGAGCCCGGTAGCAGCGCTTATGCTTGCGTCGGCCAGCAGCGCACGGCGCAGGAACGATGGGGTATGAGACTGTGTCATGGCAAGGTCCTTTCTGGTTGCATGAAAAAAGAGGCAGAACGTCCGCCGGTCAGCCGGCAAACGGGTTGGCAAATGCAAACATCATCGCCACGCCAACGCCGATCAGGAAGTTGGCATCGATCAGGCCGGCCAGCAAGAACATCTTCACCTGAAGCGTATTGATCAATTCCGGTTGCCGGGCCGAGGCTTCAATATACTTGCCGCCCATGACGCCAATACCAATGCAGGCGCCGATTGCGCCCAGACCGATGATCAAACCGCATGCGAGTGCAACGAGTGCGACGTTAGTCATTTCTTGCTCCGTTGGTTGATAAAGCCCTTGCAGTGCGCAATCCTTGCGCCGCTGTCGCGACATGTTGCCGCGTCCTGGTTTCATCATCGGATACCTTGCGTGCGGAATCAATTACGTCGGAGGTAATGGAGGGGAAACCGGTGTTGCGCTATCATCAGCGGCATGATGAATTCCGTACGATCGGTCGGAGAGTTGTTGCGCGAGTGGCGCCAGCGTCGCCGCATGAGCCAGCTTGATCTGGCCTGCGAGGCAGAGATATCGCCTCGCCACATGAGCTTTCTGGAAACCGGACGCTCGCAGCCAAGCCGTGACATGCTGTTGCATCTGGCCGAGCGGCTCGAGGTGCCGCTGCGCGAGCGCAATGTGCTGCTGCATGCAGCAGGATACGCGCCGGTATTTCCGGAGCGGCCGCTGAACGATCCGGCCCTTCACCTGGTGCGCAAGGCGATCGACCAGCTATTGACAGCGCATGAACCGCGTCCTGCACTGGCCATAGACCGTCACTGGACCATGGTCGCGGCAAACCGCATGATTTCGCATTTGCTGACCGGGGTTGATCCCGCGCTGCTGGAGCCGCCGGTCAACGTGCTGCGTCTCAGTTTGCATCCCGCGGGCCTGGCGCCGCGCATCGCCAACCTGGCACAGTGGCGCGCACATTTGCTCGAGAGATTGCGCCGCCAGGTCGCGTCGACTGCCGATCCGTTGCTGCACGACCTGATGGTCGAGCTGATCGCCTACCCCGTGCCTGCCAATGCGGGAGCGCATCCAGCCGAAGACGAATATGGCGATATCGCCGTGCCATTCCAATACATCACCCCGAACGGCACTTTGGCTTTTTTCAGCACCTCGATGATTTTCGGTACGCCGGTTGACGTGACCTTGTCGGAGCTGGCGATCGAGGCTTTCTTCCCAGCCGACGCGGCGACCGAAGAAGCATTGCGTCGGTTGGGAAGCGGCAGCTGACCCTTGTGTTCTCAATCGAAGCGTCCAATCGGGATTATCGCGCGGGAATTCAAATAAAGCTCAAATGAAGCATCGGTTCATCCAAGCCAGCCGTGCACATTACGCGGTACGCCGGCTGTGCAGCGCATTGCACGTCCCGGTAAGCGGCTATTACGCCGTTTGCAACCGCCCGACCGGTGTCCGCGCTGGCTTGGCCCTCATTTTTTCTCGGCCTCCCGCCCTAGCGCTTCGTTCATGGCGATGAAGCCTTGCCTTGTGGCGCCATCCAAAGAGCGTTTAAGCAATGGCACCAGCAGTCCCGAGAACACCTCCCCTTGGCGAAAGACCAGTCCGCCCCCTGGCTTCGGCTCCAGCTTGAAGTAGTGTTCGCCATCGAACAGCCCCGGCACCAAAAGCTTTCCTTTCCACCGAAACTCGCGGTTGGGTTCGACCTTCAGCACGGTCGGGCGAAAACGCATGGCCTTGGAGCCAGGAGGCTGAATCAAAACATTAAGAGACTGGCCAACCATGGGGTTGCCTTCGATTGAGCGGATGAACGGGTTCCAGCGCGGGTACGACGGAAAGTCCATAAGCAGTGACCAGACTCGCTCGGCCGGGGCGTTAATCTCGATTTGCGTCTCGATGCGATGCATTGGATGAGGGCTGACAAGGCTGTAAAAAACCTCAGTTTACCCATTTGATCGCTTTGCAACTAATTGTTTTGCCAGCAATGCTTAGCCCGCATAGTTGCGCCGGAGAATGGAGGAACAGAAGCTCACGGCCCAAGTGGGTCGCGAGCTTTTGCGAGAAGCGGATCGAGGCAATTGCCCTCGTTCGAGATTTGACGGAATAAAAAATAGGGTAATGCAAAGCCGGTTCGATGTCTGCACAGGCCGGGAAAGAGCCCGTCACCGAAGCCGGGTATCCGGCTTCGACTCGACATGCTCGACGCGCCAGAACCCGTGATCTTTCAGAAAAACTCGCACTTGGCGACATTCCCCGGCTGAATCGCCATCAACAAGCCTGAATCACTGTCCTGGGCCGGTTCCAGGTTGATGAAGCGTCGCGGCACAAAAGGCGGAACCGAGCAGACATCAAGCGGGCCCAGGTCGACTGATTGACTCTCGCCCAAGCCCCAAATGACGCGCCAGCGGCCCTTCAGGACCACGAAGGTCTCGTTGGTATCATGGTTGTGAAGCTTCGGTCCGTTGCCGGGCTTTGCCTCGACATAGGACATCTGAAAGCCTTCCTCGATCGGGATGGCCGACATCGGTTCCTTGCCGCCGTCGACCTGCAGACCGGAGCCGACGACCAGATAATTTTTGCGCTCATGTCCTGGTAGCTGGCTGTCCGGATAACGGTCCGGCGGATACTTCAAGGTTCCGTATCGCGCCACGCGCTTGAGCATCTCTGCGTCGGACAGGGTTTTGATTTTCATCTTGTTAGAGGTTGCAGCCACGGTATTGCTCCTTTTAGAGTTGCTTTGGTTAGCCGGAGTCGCACGGAAATCGGCTTTGTTGAACTTGGACAGGGTGATTGCTTATTCGAGGTGGATACCGGTTTGTTTCACCAGCTTGTCCCACTTTGCAATCTCGGACGAGACGAAGCCGGCGAACTCCTTGACCGAGTACGGACGCATTTCTGATCCGGTCTTGGCAATTGCAGCCTTGACATCCGGCGCGTTTCCGGCCGCGACAATTTCGTGGTTAAGCTGTTCGATGATGGCGGCTGGCGTGCCGGTCGGGGCGAATATGCCGCCCCACACCACTAGATCCAGGCCCGGATAGCCGGCTTCGGTGAGCGTGGGCGTGTCAGGCAGAAAGGGGTTGCGCCTGGGTCCGGCGATCGCAAGAGCCCGCGCCCTGCCGCTTGCGATATGCTGAGCCGCCTCGGCCGGGTAGCCGATCATTCCATCCACTTGGGCACCCATGACATCGTTCATCGCAAGAGCGGTGCCCTTGTACGGAATGATGTTTAACTCAATCCCGGCTGCTTTCTGAAAGGAATCGGCGACGACTTGCTGAAAGGCATTCACCGATGCCCAGTTGATCTGGCCGGGATGCGCTTTGGCTTGCTGAATCATCGCACCGATCGTCTTGCCTTGAAACGAAGCGCTACTGATTAAAACCGGATTGGTCGAAAACAGAAAGGCGACCGGCATGAAGTCTTTTTCCGGGTCGTATTGGATCTTCATTCCGCCGGGGCGATTGATTGCCATCTCGCTGGTTGTACCTGCGTACAACGTGTAGCCGTCGGCCGGTGCCTTGGCTGCCATCATCGCCGCAATGCTTCCGCTCGCTCCAGGCCGGTTTTCGACGACGAACGAAGCTCCCATGGTGGCGGAAATTTTCGTCGCGATCCGCCTTGCTGCAGTGTCGGTCGCGCTGCCAGGCGGGAAGCCAACGATGATCCGGACGGGCTTGCTTGGATATTTTTCAGGCTGCGCCCAGACCGCGGGACTGATCATGTACAAGGCAAGTACCAGCCGCATCACCCACATGTTGTTACGCATCGTTTGTCTCCTTATCTTTTATCTTGTGAACCGCAGAGGTGGATTATCGGGAGACATTCGGAAAATGACCATATATGTCCGCCCATACCCGTATCGTCTTTGAATGATGGCGCTGCCAGCCTGCGAAATGATGAAATGCATGCGGATGCTGGAACATGCAAGAGACAAACAACAATGACAAAGAGGAAACATGAGCTCGGAAATAATTAAATCGACGCGCCCTTTTGGCGCCGGCGATGACATCGTCCAGGATGACTTTACGCTCGAAATCGAGGGCAGGAAGGTTCCCGGCATCGTCTGGTCGCCAGCGGCAATCACGGGCAGGCGGCCATTGGTGTTGGTCGGCCATGGCGGCAGCGGCCACAAGGCTTCGAATCTTGTTCTGAACATCATGCGCCCGCTGGTTCAGCGCCACGGCTTCGTGGTAGCTGCGATTGACGGGCCGGTGCATGGCGCGCGTCGCAAGGTATTCGACGACGGTGTGGCGGTACGGAAGGAATTCCGCGAATTGTGGGCAAAGGGCGGCAGCATCGATCCAATGATCGCCGACTGGCGCGCAACAATCGATGCGCTTTGCCGGCGGCCGGACGTCGATCAGCAGGCGATCGGCTGGTATGGAATATCGATGGGAACGGCGTACGGATTACCACTAGTTGCTGCCGAGCCTCGCATCAAAGCCGCCGTGCTTGGGATGTGGGGAACATGCCGCCCCGGCAGCGAACGGCTTGCCTCGGACGGACGCAAGATCACCTGCCCCGTTCTGTTCCAGCAGAAAAGCGAAGACGAATTTTTTACTCCCGAGGGAGAGGCCGATGTGTACGAACATCTCGCCAGCCGCGACAAGGAGCTCCGAATTTACCCTGGCAAGCACGTCGACCCTGCGGGGGACCAGATCGACGATGCAGAGCGCTTCCTGGCCGAGCGTCTCGATTCGGCTAGCCGGATGCATCATCTGGCGGTGTCTCATTGAGGGCATCTCACTGATGGTATCTCAATAAGCCAATAGCTGGCGCAACACCTACCAAACAATCCTGACAGGAGAAAAACATGGATTTGGACTCTCGCTTCCCAATGAAGCCGTTCTCTGTGGAAGAGATCGAACAAAATATCGGTCGCTTCGCTGCGCTGCGTGGTAGCAGCGACGCATATGTGGACAGCCGCATGCCTGGCTGCCATCGGAAGAAATTCAATGTCATCGGCATGGGAGTCACGGAGAACGAAGCAAATCCCGACCTCTTGCCTAACGTCGCGACGCCGGCCAAAGGCTTTAACGTCGGCATGCTTGAGTGCGAGACAGGCAACGGCACCGCTCCGCATGCGCACGAGACCGAAGAGGTATTCATGCCGCTGATCGGAAAATGGCGTGTCTATTGGCTCGATGACGGCATCGAGCGCTCTACCCTGCTGAACGAGTTCGATGTCGCGCTCATGCCGATCGGCTGCTACCGCTGGTTTCGCTACGAGGGCAAAGGCAAAGGGCGCCTGCTCACCATCATTGGCAACCCGGCCGGTCACGTTGGCTATTTTCCCGAATACATCGAAGCGGCAGAAAAGACCGGTATCAAACGTCATGAGGATGGCACCATTTCCGTAGACGCAGTTCCAGCCATGTGGGATAGAAGAGCATGACAATCGCAATAAAAGCCAACCGCACACGAATCCGCACGCGAATCGCCGGCCCGCTGTTGGCAGCGATCTTGCTGCCGCTGGCGCTCATGGCGAACGGTCAGGCACAAGCACAGGCCTATCCGGGCAAGCCGATCCGGGTCATCGTGCCATTCCCGCCCGGCGGAACAACCGACGCAACGGCACGCGCTTTCACGGCACGTCTGTCGCCGGCGCTGGGTCAGCCGATGGTGGTCGACAACCGCGGTGGCGCCACCGGTGCGATCGGCGTCATGGCAGTCACGCAGGCGCAACCGGACGGCTATACGCTTTTGATCGGATCTGACAGCAGTGTAATCCTGGGCCCTATTATTGCGGAAGCCAGGACCTTCGATCCAGTCAAGGACCTCGTCCCGATCAGTATCCTGGCGGTGGCGCCAATGGTCATGGTCGCCCATCCGTCAGTCAAAGCCAACACCGTGGCTGAAGTCGTCGCGCAGTCAAAGCACGGCAAGCCGGGGATGTTCTACGCTTCCATCGGAAACGGAAGCGTATTTCACTTTGCCGGCGAGCAGTTCAATCAGATGACCGGCGCGAGCCTGCAGCACGTGCCGTACAAGGGCGCAAGTCCGGCCATCGCCGATCTGCTCGGTGGGCAAGTCCAGTTCATGTTCGCTACGATTCAGTCCACGCTTCCCTATATCAAAAAGGGAATGCTCAAGGCAATTGCGGTGACCGGCACCAGGCGCTCTTCCTTCCTGCCCAACGTCCCTACGCTGGCCGAGTCGGGGCTGCACGGCTATAACATCGACACCTGGGTTGGCCTGTTTGCTCCCGCAAAAACACCACCGGAAGTCGTCAACAGGCTTGGCATTGAAGTGAACAAGCTCATCAAAGACCCTCAGTTTGGAGCGCTCATTCATGAGTCGATTCTCGAATTGAGACATCAGACGCCTGGCGAATTCCACGAGCTGGTCGTCCATGACCAGGCCCGTTACACCGAGCAGTACAAGCGCATGCAGTTGGCAAACTGAACTTCTTCCTGATGCGCTGCGACATCCTGCTCAATCCTTAATTTGCATGCAAGCGTTACTATCCCGATGCTTGCAGCAACGCGGCGAGGTCTCGAATCATTTGGCGAAGCCATTGATGAGCGGCGTTATTTTGCATGCGCCCATGCCAGTACATCGCAATAGCTACGTCGTCCAACGGCAGCGGGGGGCGCAGTACTTGTAACCCGAATTGGGGCGCAAAGTGTCTTGCGACCCGCTCGGGGATCGTGGCGATAAGATCCGACGTCGCGACCACGGCCGGCGAGGCGACGGCCGAGGGCAGCGATATTGCGATGGAGCGACGACGGCCGACCTTGGCCAGGGCTTCCTCGACCTGATTTTCGATCGTCGAAGTGCTGCTGCGGCTAAGCCGATAGCAAGCATGCGGATACTGGACGTACTGATCGAGCGTGATGCTGCCCTGGATTGTTGGGTGAGTGCCCGCGACAATGACGCTTAATCGCTGGTTGACCAGCGGCGACGAGTGCAGGCCGTCGGCGGCACCACGCAGGTATCCCACCACCAGATCGACCTCCCCTTCTTCCAGTTCTTGCCTGACTCTCGGCAAGTTAGGTACATGCACCGTGATGTTGACCGTCGGTGCGCACTTGCGCAGATGGGCCATCAATGCCGGTATCAGCACGAAGCTCACCGATTCGCTTGCGGCAAGGTGAAAATGAGTGTTGGCCTGCGTGGCGTCAAACGGTGCGCCCTCTGACACTGCCCGGTCGATTAACTCTAACGCCTGCTGTACTTGTGTGGAGACTTCCAGCGCACGTGCCGTGGGCACCATGCCTTTTTCCGTCCGGACCAGCAACGGATCGCCAAACAGCGTGCGCAAGCGTGCCAGCATTGCGCTCATCGCCGGCTGGCCCATCCCCATCCGCTCTGCCGCGCGCGTTACATGGGCTTCGGCAATCAAGGCATGCAGGCAGCGCAATACGTAAAGGTCGAGATTTTTCGGGTTCATAACTTTGGCTCTACACAGGTCTTCCACTATGCAAGTCTCGGCCTTGATATAACGCAAAAGCTCGATCAGGCCGTTTTTTTCTTATCCATATCTCGGCACCTCGCGCATACTCTCGGTGCCGTTGTACTCGCCCGGCAGGCAGGATCCAATCAATGCCAGGCTGAAATCGCTTCATCAGCGCGGGTGAGCCCCTCTTCCTCTTCTAGGAGCTTCCGCCTCGGTCGGGCTTGGCAATAGCGCCTGTGATCCGTCGCATTTCGTCCTGCCGCGTCTTTTCTATCAATCGTGCTTCCGCTTGCTCTTTTTGTTGTTTCGCTTGCGCCGCAGCCTTCATCTTGGCTTGTACGGCGTGACGTTTGGCCAAGGCCTCTCGTTGTTCCTTTTCCTTTTTCCTTTTCGTTTGATGGGCAAGTGTTTCCAATTTCTGCTTTTCCTGCTGCCTGGCTATGGCCCGCGCTGCTTCCTGCCTTTTTTGCTTTTCAATGCGCCTGTCGCTTTCCTTGCGTTTCAATATTGCCAGGCGACGTTCCCTGGTTCGATTGTTCGGTTCCAGCACAGCGTGCTCTGCATGTTTTGGCTGAAAATCAGCAGCGATTGCCTTCCTTTGATTTGGCTTGGAATTTGGCTTGGATGCAGGGCTTGCTGTCGAAACTGCCGGCATGGCTTGTTTCGCCGCCAATCGGGGAACGGAAGCCGCAGCAGAGGAAGAAGCCGATTCTGCTTTCGCCGCCGCGCCCTGTCGCTCAGTGCCCTGGTTTTCAGCTTTGGACGAAGCCAACCCCGCGTCCTGCTGCCTGGCTCCTGTCCACAAGGCTCCCAATAACAAAACGTGAACGGCGATTGCGAGAA
>DASYKE010000103.1:0-4083 GCA_035995725.1 Burkholderiaceae bacterium
CGAGTTCGAGGTCATGCGCGGCATGAGTGAAATCATGGCCCATACCATCACGCTGCACCTGCTCGATGCGCCGGGCCGCGTGCACCGCTTCCTGCGCAAGCACCCCGACCTGTTCGACCGCATTCCCAAAAAAGAACTCGCTTCTTACCTGAACCTGTCCGCCGAAACCCTTTCCCGCCTCAAGCATCAAGGCAAAATCTGAGTCGCACAGTATCAAGCCATCTGCAATACCAATCTTCGCCATTAGCATAACGGCGTTTCCCATGATCCATTGTTTGCCGAAGAACACGGTTCTACCAGAGTCTATCAAGCGCAGCAGCCCCCATTTTTTCAGGGTTAGCAATACAATGTGATTTTTTATAGCCAGAGAGCCACACCATGCGAGCCATTGAAATTACCCAACCCGGCGCTCCCGATGTACTGAAGCTTAGCGAGCGGCCGATGCCGATACTGAAACCCGGCGAAGTGCTGATCAAAGTCCATGCCGCCGGCGTGAACCGGCCCGACACAATGCAGCGCATGGGCAATTATCCGGTGCCGCCCGGCGCATCGGACTTGCCGGGGCTGGAAGTGGCGGGTGAAATTGTCGATGGCGACGTAACCGGCAGCACTTTCAAGAAAGGCGATATGGTGTGCGCGCTGGTGCAGGGTGGCGGCTATGCAGAGTATTGCGCCGCGCCTGTCGCGCAATGCCTGCCAGTGCCGAAGGGACTGAGCGCGGTCGAGGCGGCATCGCTGCCGGAAACTTTTTTTACCGTGTGGAGCAACGTATTCGATCGAGCCCACCTTGGGGATGGGGAAACCTTGCTGGTGCAAGGCGGTACCTCCGGCATCGGCGTGACCGCCATCCAGCTGGCGACCGCACTCGGGCACCGTGTATTGGCGACCGCCGGCTCGGACGAAAAATGCCGCGCCTGCGAACGCCTGGGGGCGGAACGCGGCATCAATTATCGGACCGAGGACTTTGTCGAAGTCGTCAAGGCAGCCACCGGAGGCAAAGGCGTTGACGTGATTCTCGACATGGTCGGCGGCGACTATGTGGCACGCGAAATCAGTAGCCTGGCCGACGACGGGCGGCTGGTGTTCATCGCCTTGCTGGGTGGCGCGAAGGCGAACATCAACCTGGGGCCGATTCTGCTGCGGCGCTTGACGGTTACCGGATCAACCTTGCGGCCGCGTCCGGTCGCATTCAAGGCAGCGATCGCCGCCAAGCTGCGCGAGCGTGTCTGGCCGTTGCTCGAAGCCGGCAAGATCAAGCCGGTCATCTACCGGACTTTCCCGCTTGAGCAAGCGGCGCAAGCGCATGCACTGATGGAAACCAGTACCCATATCGGCAAGATCATGCTGAAGATCTAAGCAGCTAGTCAAAATTTTTCAAAGCGGTAGCAGAGACTATCGAGGTGCTGCGAGTCAGCGGCCAGAGCGTTTACAACTGGATCGCGGACTCCTGGCACACGCATGATGTGCAGCAACTGGCTGATGCGCCCCGATCTGGGTGCCCGTCCCGCTGGAGCGAAGAAACCAAGGCGCTACTGCAGATTCTGTCGAAAGGTACACTGCGGCATCCCGGCCTTGCTAGCGGCGCAATGATATGATCCCGCCGCTGGCAAGGCCGGATATCTGAATCACTAATACTTGGCCGAAGTAAACCGCTTCGACTTGGCCATCAGCCGCAATTGATTATCCACATTGGCCACACCCGGCACGGCAGCCGCTATTTTTTCAACCTGGCTATGCTCCTCTGCGTTGAGTACTATCCCGCGCAGGGCAACCTTGCCGCCGCTGGATTCAATGGTGACGCTGACGTCGCGGGTTGCCGCATTGTCCTTTAGCGCCGCCCGAATACGCGCCTCGAGGGTCATATTGGCGAGCATGGCGCGGGATTCCGCGGTTTCCTGAAATTCCGGCCGATTCATCAGATTCCTGATTTGCTCAACGCAGCTTTCCACTGAAACGCGATCCGTATTGAGAACCAGATCATAGAGTAAGGGATCACCCCATGTGACGCCAAACTGCTGGTGCATGCGCGATGCGTGGGCAGCATCGCTGCGCCGGATCTCGGCTTCCGCGAATTCTGCATCGTCGGTTTCCAGACGCTCCATCAGCCATTCGACGCGCTTCTTGAAAGAGCGGGTGATTCGGACGCAGGCCACGTGGGATACCGGGCGCAGCAGGCAGGTGGCGCCCCAGCCCCGCAGCACCACATTGCCCCGGCTCGCAAGCTCGAACATCTCCTGCGCAGTGTACAAAGCCATGCTTTCCTTATCGACGGTGAGGCGATCCACCAAGCCCGCCTTTCCTTCCCGCAGGCGGCGGATCACGCTCTTGGTGATATCCATCTTCTGCGCCAGATGGTCTATCATCTCGTGCCGCATTACCGCAAGATTCTGGGATTGAGCAAGCTGTAAAGCCACATCCTTGGCGAGCGACCCCATCTCCTGGGTCATTGCGATGACTGGCATGTTCGTACTCCTTCTATAGTTCAGAGGCTATTCTGCACGGCAAATCGAAGGTAAGACAAACGACCCCATTTTCCCCATCTTTGCATTCTGCTACATCCTGCCGCTCGCTTTAATCTACAGGCTGGTCCACGGCAAATTTTTCCCGTTTGTCAGGGCGGATTTTTCTCAAGATCCGGGCAATCAGAGGCCAGAACAGCAGGATCAATGCCAGCGTGGTGATGCCGCCTACCAAGGGATTGGACCACATGATGGAAACCTCCCCTTGGGATACCAGCATGGCCTGGCGGAATGAATCCTCCGCCTTGTCTCCCAGCACCAATGCCAGAACCAGCGGTGCCAACGGATAGTCCAGCTTCTTGAAGAGGTAACCTACTATGCCGAACAACAGCATGAACCAGATGTCGAGCATCGCATTGTGCACCGTGTAAGCGCCAATGGCGCAGATGACAATGATGACAGGAGCGATGATGGAGAATGGAATGCGCAGGATCGATGCAAACAGCGGCACGGTAGTCAGCACCACGATCAGGCCCGCGAGGTTGCCCAGATACATGCTGGCGATCAAGCCCCACACGAAGTCCTTTTGCTCCACGAATAACAGCGGACCCGGCTGCAGACCCCAGATCAGCAACCCGCCCAGCAGCACTGCGGCCGTCGGCGAACCCGGAATACCCAGTGCCAGCATCGGCAACAGCGCACTGGTACCGGCGGCGTGAGCCGCAGTTTCCGGCGCCACGACGCCTTCCAGTTGCCCGGTACCGAACTTGGCACCGTTGCTGGACATTTTCTTGGCCAGACCATAGCTCATGAATGAGGCAGGGGTCGCGCCGCCGGGAGTGATTCCCATCCAGATTCCGACCAGCGCGCTTCTGAGCGAAGTGATCCAGTACTTAGGCAATTTTTTCCAGGTTTCGAGAACCACCTTGGGGTTGATCTTGGCGGCTTTGCCGGAAAATGCCAGTCCCTCTTCCATCGACAACAGGATCTCGCCGATGCCGAACAAGCCGATCACGGCAATCAGAAAATCAAAACCGCGCATCAGTTCCGACCAGCCGAACGTCAGCCGCAACTGGCCGGTCACCGTATCCATGCCCACCGATGCAAGTGCAAAGCCTAGTGCCATCGAAGCCAGGATCTTGAACGGAGATCCTTTGCCCATCCCGACGAAACTGCAGAAAGTCAGCAGATATACCGCAAAGAATTCCGGCGGACCGAACCTCAATGCAAATCTGGCCACCATGGGCGCCAGAAAGGTAATCATCACCACTGCCAGGAAGGCGCCTATGAAAGATGAAGTAAAGGCCGCGGTCAGAGCTTCCCCGGCACGTCCTTGCTGGGCCATCGGATAGCCGTCGAACGTGGTGGCTACCGACCAGGGCTCGCCGGGAATATTAAAAAGAATGGAAGTGATGGCTCCGCCGAACAATGCCCCCCAATAAATGCAAGACAGCATGATGATGGCGGAGGTGGGCGACATGGTGAAGGTCAGGGGAAGCAGGATGGCTACGCCATTGGCGCCACCCAGTCCCGGCAGCACGCCGATCAAGACCCCGAGCACGATCCCGACTATCATCAGGACCATGTTCATCGGGGTCAGGATGACGGCAAACCCATGAAACAG
>DASYKE010000104.1:0-6668 GCA_035995725.1 Burkholderiaceae bacterium
GCGTCGACCATTTCGCGCGACGCTCGGCGATCCTGGCCTCGTCGACGTTGAGCTGGATCAGCCGCAAGTGCGCATCGATCGTGATCGAGTCGCCCTCCTCGACCAGCGCGATCATGCCGCCGACGTACGCCTCGGGCGCGACATGGCCAACGACCATGCCCCAGGTGCCGCCCGAAAAGCGGCCGTCGGTGATGAGGCCCACCGATTCGCCCAGGCCTTTTCCGATCAGCGCGGAAGTGGGCGCCAGCATTTCCGGCATGCCGGGTGCGCCTTTCGGGCCCAGATAGCGCATTACCAGCACGTCGCCAGGCTTGATCCGGTCCGCCAGGATTGCATCCATCGCGGAATATTCGTCGTCGAACACGCGGGCCGGGCCGGTAATCACCGGGTTCTTCAGGCCGGTGATCTTTGCGACGCAGCCCTCGGGCGACAGATTGCCTTTCAGAATCGCAAGATGACCCTGTTTATAAAGTGCGTTATCGATGGTGCGGATCACGTCCTGGCCGGCGCTGGGCACGTCGGGAACATTCGCCAGTTCCTCGGCCAGGGTACGGCCGGTGATCGTGATGCAGTCGCCGTGCAACAAGCCGGCATTGAGCAACAGCTTCATCACTTGCGGAATGCCGCCGGCCTTATGCAGGTCGGTGGCGACATACTGGCCGGACGGCTTCAGATTGCAGATGACCGGCACTTTTTGACGCACCCGTTCGAAATCGTCTATCGTCCATTCAACCTCTGCCGCGTGCGCGATGGCGAGATAGTGCAGCACGGCGTTGGTCGAACCGCCAGTCGCCATGATCAGGGATACCGCGTTCTCGATCGACTTGCGGGTGATGATGTCGCGCGGCTTCAAGTCACGCTTGACCGCTTCCACCAGTACCCGGGCCGACTCTGCGGCGGAACCGGTCTTTTCATCGTCCGGATTGGCCATCGTCGATGAGTACAGCAAAGACATGCCAAGCGCTTCGAACGACGATGACATCGTGTTGGCGGTGTACATGCCGCCGCATGAGCCGGACGACGGGCAGGCATTCTTTTCGATGCCTTCGAAATCCTCCTGCGACATGCGGCCCGCGGAGAATTCACCGACTGCCTCGAACGACGACACAATGGTCAGATCCTTGCCCTTCCACTTGCCAGGCTTGATTGTGCCGCCATACACATAAATACCCGGCACGTTGGTGCGCGCCAGTCCGATCATCCCGCCCGGCATGTTCTTGTCGCAACCGCCGATCACGACGCAGCCGTCCATCCATTGGCCATTGACCGCGGTTTCGATACAGTCGGCGATGACTTCACGCGAAATCAGCGAATACTTCATGCCTTCGGTACCCATCGACATGCCGTCCGAAATAGTCGGTGTGCCGAACACTTGCGGGTTGGCGCCCGCTTCCCTGACCGCTTCAATGGCAATGTCGGCCAGCTTTTGCAGTCCGGAATTGCAAGGTGTAATGGTCGAATGGCCGTTGGCGATGCCAACCATCGGTTTGTCGAAATCACCCTTTTCGTAGCCCATCGCGTAGTACATTGAACGGTTCGGACTGCGGGCAACGCCCTGGGTAATATTTTTTGAGCGGCGATTGAATGCCATGATTTCTCCGAGAAATTTTCAAGTATCAACAGATTGCGGGACAGAGTTTGCAAGGCTCAGCAGTACGCCGAGTTATGTCTATCCCTGGAAGGGACTCTGCCCCAACCTATTAGAAGGATGCGGGAAAGAGTTGAGCATAACGTTATCTCGATCCCCTTGAGTGGACTTTGTCCCCAACATATTGAAAAATGCTGTCCCCGCAATCCAACATTGCCGCTAGAGTGCCTTGCAAAAATCCATGTGTCAAATATATCATTCAGTCGTCATTAATATGAAACGCATATGAATATTGAATTGCGACAACTGCGCTATTTCGTGGCTGTGGCCGAAGAGATGCATTTCGGTCGCGCTGCCGCGCGCCTGCACATGACGCAACCGCCGTTATCGCAAACCATCCAGTTGCTGGAAGCGACGCTGGGCGCCCAGCTATTTTCCCGCACCAAGCGCAGCGTGGCATTGACCCCGGCTGGTCTCGCGCTGTTGCCCGAAGCGCAGCGGATTCTGTCGCAAGCCGAAGCATTGCCCGACCGAGCCCGGCGCGCAGCATCCGGCGAATCCGGCCACCTGTCGCTGGCATTCGTATCGACCGTGGACTACAGTGTGCTGCCGCCGTTGCTGCGCGACTTTCGCGGGCATTATCCGCAAGTGCAGCTCGACTTGCGCGAGGCAACCACTGACGTGCAACTGGAGGAATTGGCGCAAGGCAGAATCGACGCCGGCTTGCTGATCCCGCCGATGCCCGACAAGCTCAAAGCGGAACTGGATTATGTGCCGGTGCTGTCGGAACCGCTGATACTGGCAGCGCCCCAAGGGATCAAGGCGCTGCGCGGCAAAAAGACCATAGCATTAAAAACATTGAGCGATCTGCCGCTCATCATTTTTCCACGCCGGATCGCACCCGCGTTTCACGATGCAATTCTTGCCTGCTTTCGCGATGCCGGCTTGACGCCGCATATCGGGCAGGAAGCGATCCAGATGCAAACCATAGTCGGACTGGTATCGGCCGGCATGGGGTTCGCGCTTGTGCCACAATCGGTGTCGAATTTAAAACGCCCCGGGGTCGCATACAGAGTCTTGCTGGACAAGACTCCATTTGTCGAAACCGGCCTGGCCTGGAGACGCGACAATACGTCGCCCGTATTGCAAGCTTTTTTGGAATTATTACGAGAGAAATATAAATGCTGATCCATCCGATGCCCGACCCCATCGCCTTTTCGCTCGGCCCCTTGACCGTACGCTGGTATGGGTTGATGTATCTGCTGGCGTTCGCGCAATTCATCGCACTCGGGCGGCTGCGCATCCGGCAACCTCATATCGCTGCCGCCGGCTGGAAGAAGGAAGACCTGGACGACATGCTGTTCTATGGCGTACTTGGGGTCATCATCGGCGGACGGCTGGGAGAAGTACTGTTTTACAACCCGGCTTATTACTTCTCTCATCCGCTCGAAATTTTTGCCATATGGAAAGGCGGCATGTCGTTCCATGGTGGTTTCCTGGGGGTAATGATCGCAATGGCGATATGGAGCCGCAAAGCGGGACGAAATTTGATGGACACGCTGGATTTCATAGCGCCGATGGTGCCGCTGGGTTATGCGGCGGGCCGTATCGGCAACTTCATCAACGCCGAACTTCCCGGCCGCATTGCCGATCCGTCGCTGCCATGGGCGATGATCTGGCCGAATGTCGATAACCTGCCGCGCCACCCGTCCCCGATTTACCAGGCGCTGATTGACGGCGTGCTGCTGTTCATCATCCTATGGCTATATGCGCGCAAACCGCGTCCCCGCATGGCTGTCAGCGGAGTATTTGCACTCGGATACGGGTGTGCACGGTTTTTCACCGAATATTTCCGCGTCCCGGATTACCAAGTTCACCTGGCCGGCCTGACGATTTCGGCCGGACAAATGCTGTCATTGCCGATGATAGCGCTTGGAGTTGCGTTATTATTGATTGCCTACAAAAAGAGTTCTCCGTGAGGGAACCCAGACCAAGACCACATATAGGAGACATCGCAATGAACTTGAAACAATTCCTCATGATCGTGACAGGCCTGGGGCTGTCGGCTGCCGCTGCCGCTCAATCCTGGCCGACCAAACCGGTCACGCTGATCGTGCCATTTCCTGCAGGCGGCGGCACCGATGCGTTTGCCCGCCCGCTTGCTGCCCAGTTGAGCAAGCAGATCGGCAAGCAGGTGATCATTGACAATCGCGGCGGCGCAGGAGGAACGATCGGCGCGTCAATCGCGGCCAAAGCGGCACCGGACGGCCATACCTTTTTCATCGGTGCCGCGCATCATGCGATTGCGCCGTCAATCTACCCGAAGCTTGACTATGACATCGAAAAGGACTTCATTCCGATCACGGTGATCGCGACCCCTCCGCAGGTGATTGTCGTGAATGCGCAGCGAGTGCCGGTCAACGACTTAAAGTCATTCGTCGAGTATGCAAGGAAGAACCCCGGAAAACTCAATTTCGGATCGGCCGGCAATGGCACTTCGCACCACCTTGCGGGCGAACTGTTCAAGCTGCAGACCAAGACTTCCCTCACTCACGTCCCTTACCGCGGTGCCGGTCCCGCGCTACAGGATTTGATTGGCGGACAACTGGATCTGATGTTCGATGGACTGGGATCTTCCGCCGCGCATATTAAAGGCGGCAGGATCAAGGCGCTTGCCGTTGCCTCTCCCAAGCGCGCACCCGGCTTTCCCGATGTGCCCACTACGGCTGAGGCCGGCGTGCCCGGTTACGAAGTGTCGACCTGGTATGCCATCTGGGCAATCAAGGGCACGCCAAACGAGATCGTCGATCGTATGGGCAGCGAAGTGCAAAAGGCGCTCGCATCCCCTGAATTGAAGACCATCTGGCAAAACAACGGCTCCGATATTCCGCAAGTGTCGCAAGCGCAATTTGCCGCGATGCTGAACACCGAGATCGCTCGATGGGGGCAAGTTGTCAAGGATGCCGGCGTCAAGCTGGATTGACTTCGCACATTCACGGCAAGCCTGCTCATGCCTGTCCTTCTGCTCGAAGGATAGGCATTCGATCCACGCGCGGCCAAAGAAAAACACCTGATACAACATTGTGGATGACAATCCGGCAATAGCCTGCGTAATTTCGCAGCGCATCGCGTAAAATGCGGCGCTGGCGCCCAACATGAAAAAACAATTGGCGCGGCATCCGTCAGCCAGGCCCGGATTCGGGTCTGGGCAGGAATTGCGCGCTGCTTTCACATTTCGGAAATCAAACGATTAGCATGAAAACGGACAAACCTTTCCCGATAAACGAAGGCCAGCTTCACTGGTCCACGGATCCTTTGCGCACGAACGCCAATCTCTACGCGCTGTTCGCATCCCGTTTTCCCCAGGACATGGCTGCCTGCTGCATTGAAACGCATACCGGCCAGTATTACTCATGGCAGGATCTGGATCGTGCAACGGCGAAAATTGCCAATCTGTTGTCCAGCTTGAATCTGCCGAAAGATTCGCGTATCGCAGTACAAGTCGAAAAATCGCCGGAAGCGTTAATGTTGTACCTGGCTATCGTCCGCGCCGGCTATATTTATTTACCGCTGAACACCGCGTATCGGGCGACGGAGATCGATTACTTCCTCGGCAATGCGGAACCGGCGGTGGTGGTTTGTTCACCCGAGAACTTCGGGTGGGTGGCTCAGTGCGCGTTCAGGTGCGGAACCATGCACGTGTTCACGCTCGGCGAAACACGCCAGGGAAAAAATTCCGGCTCGCTATTGGAACGCGCGAGCCATCAGGCCGATGTATTCCAGACGGTGGAGAAACAGCCCGATGATCTGGCGACCATTCTTTACACTTCCGGCACCACCGGCCGCAGCAAGGGCGCAATGCTCACGCATGACAACCTGGCTTCCAATGCCAAGGTGTTGCAGGATTACTGGCAGTGGCGACCGGGCGACGTACTGCTGCACGCATTGCCGCTGTTTCATATACACGGCCTGTACGTCGCTTCGCACTGCGCACTGCTCAACGGCAGCAAGATGATTTTCCTGCCCAAGTTCGACAGCGCCGACGTGATCAGGCATTTGCCGCGCTCCACGGTGTTCATGGGTGTGCCGACCTACTATGTGCGGCTGCTGGCCGATCCGTCGTTTAACCAGGATGCCTGCCGTAACATGCGGCTGTTCGTTTCCGGTTCCGCGCCATTGTTAATCGATACTTTCAATGAATTCAGGCGCCGCACCGGCCATACCATACTGGAACGCTACGGCATGACTGAAACCGCGATGCTGGCATCGAACCCATATGACGGCAAGCGAATCGGCGGCACGGTCGGGCTGCCGCTGCCCGAGGTATCGGTACGGGTGGTGAAAGAAAATGGCGCAGCTTGTGCAAGCGAGGAAATCGGCGATGTTCAGGCCAAGGGACCCAATGTGTTCAAAGGTTATTGGCGAATGGCAGAAAAAACGGCGGAAGAATTTACCTCGGACGGTTACTTCAAGACCGGCGATGTGGGTAAATTCGATGCCGACGGTTATCTGTCGATCGTCGGCCGCAGCAAGGATTTGATCATCTCCGGCGGTTACAACGTCTACCCGAAGGAAATCGAATTGGTGATCGACGAGATCGACGGCGTGCTCGAATCCGCGGTGATCGGCGTGCCGCACCCCGACTATGGCGAAGCGGTCACCGCAGTAATCGTCGCCGAACCGAAAACAGACTTGGTGGAAGCCGAGATCATTGCAACGCTCAAGACCAAAATCGCCAATTTCAAGATACCGAAACGCATATACTTTCTGCCTGATTTACCCAGGAATGCGATGGGGAAGGTGCAGAAAAACGTACTGCGTGAACGATTCTGGCTCAGCGAACGATTCGAAAATCCATGACGGCAAGGCGTTACGTGTTCAGATTTTGCCCTGATGCTTGAGGCGGGAAAGGGTTTCGGCGGACAGGTTCAGGTAAGAGGCGAGTTCTTTTTTGGGAATGCGGTCGAACAGGTCGGGGTGCTTGCGCAGGAAGCGGTGCACGCGGCCCGGCGCATCGAGCAGGTGCAGCGTGATGGTATGGGCCATGATTTCACTCATGCCGCGCATGACCTCGAACTCG
>DASYKE010000105.1:0-37607 GCA_035995725.1 Burkholderiaceae bacterium
CGCAACGACGCGCAGACTGCATTCTGCTAGAAGAAGGGCGTTCCACTGGAACACCGAAAACGCCATGGAGCCGGAAAAGCGTGCAATCGACCCCGTAACGTTGTCACCCATAAGGTGAATAGGTCACCCATAAGGTGAATAGTTTATATACCAAATTGTTCAATCTATTTACCGCCTTATCGAAACTGAAAAGCGACATCGCGGTTCCTTCTATCCTCTGTAATCCGGGAAAAAATCAGCCAGACAGCGAAGGATGATCGAATACGTTAAACTTTGCTAGTTTAGTGGATGTTGCGCCGCACTGCAGGAATCTGAATGCCGGCTGTCGGCGCAACGATGATATTTAAGGCCTTTTTGGCGGGGAACAGCCTCGCGCGGATGGAGAGAACATGGATCGTCGCTCGTTTCTGAAAACCACCGCTGCCCTGTCGGCGGGATCGATAGCTCCGTTTGGTTTCGCGGCAGAAGACAAATGGCGCACGTTCGAGATTACTACCCGGGTGGAACTGAACGATGCCGGCCCGGCCAGCATCTGGCTGCCGGTGCCCAGCGTCAATACCGACTATCAAAAAGTGTTGGCCAATTCATTCAAGGCCGACGGCGCGAACGCGCAAGTCATTCGGGATCCCAAATACGGCGCCGGCATTCTGGTTGCAGAATTTTCCGGCAACGGCAAACCGGTGGTTGAACTGACGTCCCGTTTTTCGACCAGAGACCGCGCGGTCGACTTGAAAGGCGCCGCTTCCGGTGCGACGCTGGATCCGGCCGAACGGAGAAAATACCTCGCGCCTACAGACTTGTTGCCGACCGATGGTATCGTCAAACAGACCGCAGTGGAAATCACCAAAGGCAAAAAGAACGATCTGGACAAGGCGGTCGCGCTCTATGAATGGATCGTCGACAATACCCACCGCGATCCGACCGTGCGCGGTTGCGGCGTCGGCGACATCAAGGCAATGCTGGAAACCAATAATCTGGGCGGCAAATGCGGCGATCTGAATGCGCTGTTTGTCGGCCTCGCCCGTTCGATCCGCATACCGGCCCGGGATGTGTACGGCATTCGCGTCGCAGACTCGAAGCTGGGCTATAAATCGCTCGGCAAGTCGGGCGACATCACCAAGGCTCAGCATTGCCGTGCGGAATTCCATCTAGCCGGCTATGGCTGGGTCCCGGTCGATCCGGCCGATGTGCGCAAGGTTGTGCTGGAAGAAAACGGCGGGCTGCCGCTGAACGACGCCAAAGTGGAAGCGGCGCGCAAGCGGTTGTTCGGTTCATGGGAAATGAACTGGCTCGCACTCAATTATGCCCATGACGTGCAATTGCCGAACGCGGCAAAAGGCAAGGTCGGTTTCTTCATGTATCCGAACGCGGAGGTCGTCGAGCAAGGCAAGATCGAGCGTGTCGACAGCCTTGACCCGGATAATTTCAAATACAAGATCACTTCACGCGAGATTATTGCTTAAGCTCATCGTTGATTGTCTTGATCCCTGTTGTAATCGATCCGATGCCGCAAACCAAGGGGGTTTGCGGTATTTTTAAACAGCGCTCCATGACAAAAGGTTTGCTCTTTCTTTCCTTTGCCGCTTGTACGATGCTTCTATCCGGCCCGGCGTCGGCTCAGTCGAACTGGAAAGCATTTTCGGCATCCGGTGGCCAGCCGGCATCGCCATTGATTTTGCCCGGCCTGGATGGCAAAACCATCGATTTGTCGGCGTTCAAGGGCAAGGTAGTGCTGGTAAATTTCTGGGCCACATGGTGTGAACCATGCCGCGCCGAGATGCCGTCGTTGAATCGTTTGCAGCAACAACTGCCCCGTCGGCAGTTTCACGTGGTGGGAGTCAATGCAGGCGAAGGCAAGCCGCGAATCGAACAGTTTCTGCAACGCACACCGATCGGCTTTACCATTTTGCGCGATGCCGATATGGAGGTAATGAGAGCTTGGCGGGTACGTGTTTTGCCGGCCAGTTTTCTGATCGACAAAAACGGCATGCTGCGTTATCAGCTCGTGGGTGATGCAAATTGGGATGATGCCGCATTGCGGGCACCGATTCTGGAACTGCTGAAACAGGAGAAGGTCCATTGGCTCAATTGATAGCGGGCGCTCACGAGGATAAAAACGCGATCCGGGAGGAATTGATCACCGGATTACGGGCGCCATTCGCGTTCACATCGCCAAAATATCTTTACGATGCGCTCGGCTCGAAATTGTTTGAAGCCATATGCGAACTTCCCGAGTATTATCCGACCCGCACCGAGACTGCCATTTTCGATGCGTATGCGGCTGAAATCGCCCAATCCGCCGGCAGCGGTTCAACGCTGATCGATCTCGGTGCGGGCAACTGCGCGAAGGCGGCGCGCCTGTTTCCGGCATTGCGACCCCGACAGTACATACCGGTGGATATTTCAGTGAATTTTCTGCATGAAGCAGTCGGCCGTCTGCAATTGCAATTTCCGCAAATCGAAATGACGGCAATCGGATTGGATTTTTCTTCGAGCCTGGATTTGCCCGACAGCGTGCACCGCGAAAAGCGCCTGTTTTTTTATCCCGGATCGTCCATCGGCAACTTTACGCCGCAGGATGCCGTCATGTTTTTACAGAGGCTTCGCAAAGCCTGCCAGCTGAATGGCCATGCCGATGGTGGAATATTGATCGGCGTCGATTTAGTCAAAGACAAGGCGATACTCGATGCAGCCTATGACGATGCATTGGGGGTGACGGCTTCTTTCAATTTGAATTTGCTGCTCCATCTCAACCGTCTGCTCAATGCGGATTTCGATGTCCGAGATTGGCGGCATCGCGGATTTTTCAATGCCGAATCAAGCCGGATCGAAATGCATCTCGAGGCCAAGTCGAATCTTACGGTGCGCTGGCTAGGCGGCGAACGCCGCTTTGAACGCGGTGAATGCATTCATACCGAAAACAGTTACAAATACACACAAAAAAGCTTTGTAACGCTGCTGGAGCAGGCGGGGTTCGGCGAATCCCGGATTTGGACCGATCCTCGCGGCTGGTTCATGGTATGCCATGCGCATGCGATCGAGTCTTTAGAGTAATCAACGCCTGGCTGGCCGACATGTTGCCCGAACGTCTGCTTGCCTTCCTTAGCTCAGCTGTTTGGCGGAAAAATTTTCCTCTGTCTTCGGTGCCGAGCGCACTTGCTGCTTCGGGTGCTTGAGTATTGAGTAAGTCGCGGCCATCGCTTCGGCTGCACGCCTCAAGTTCGGCAAATAATCCATTGCACGCACGATCGTCAGACGTGCAGTCGGTGCCTGCACTGCCAAGGCGGCAACCATTTTTCCGCCGGCATCGATGATCGGAACCGCAATACAAACCAGCCCATTCAGATATTCCTCGTTATCCAATCCGATCCGGGTGTCGCGAATGCGATCGAGTTCGGATTCCAGCAAATCGACATCGGTGATGGTGTTGTCGGTGTAGCGCGTCAACGCCAGATTTTCCAGCAACGCGCGACGTTTCGGACGAGGCATGTTGCTGATCAGCAGCTTGCCGCTGGCACTGCAATGCAGGGGAACGCGAGTTCCCGGCTGCAGATCGATCTTCAGTTGCCACTGGGTCTGAACCCGATCAATATATATGATCTCATTGGCGTCCAGCATGGTGATATTGCAAGTCTCGCCGATTTCGCCGGCAACATGCGCCAGGATGCCGTGCCGCATGGTTCGGACCGAACTGTTCAGCATGATGTCGAGACCCAGGCGTGCCAGCCTGTTTCCCGGCGTATATTCTTTCCCGCCCGGTTCGCGCAGTACCCACCCGGCGTTCTCGAGCGTGCTGAGGAGCCGGAATACCGTAGGTTTTGGCAGCCCCATCTGCCTGACGATCTCAGTCATCGAAACAGGATGATCCGCCTTGACGATCACATCCAGTATCGCAAGCGAACGCAATGCAGCAGATGCCAAATCAGTTTCATTTTTTATATTCATGATGATGGCAAGTTACTATTGGGTTGCCTATTCAAACACAGATTTACATCTTTAGCTATAAAACGGAACTTTCTATTTCAATATTTAACAATAATTTATTGACGCTTAAGGTTTAATCATTTTAATATCACAAGAACCGCTTATATGCGGTTAAGCAACGTCATCGGTAATGCCAAATCATAAAACAGAACAAGATGGACAGAGCCAGTAAAACAATGATGATCATACTTCCTTCGAATCAGTACGTTGCTGAGCTTGTTGAATCGTCTAAAAAACAGGCGCTCGATTTCCCACCCCTTTTTGTTATGCCGGTGCGACAGGCGGTGCACTCCCTTTGGTCGCCGGCTGTCCTGAATAACCAGTTAGATCCGGTTGCGCGTGCGTGGCGCAACCAGTTGCCAGGGGTGCCCGGGAGCCCATGACAGAGCAGGGCGATTGAATTCCACGCGGTCTATCCAGTTCGTTTTAAAACATTTCTTTGAAAGAGAGAATAACGATGAGCGGCAAAACCGGCAGCAATCGCACCATCAATCGCACCATAATCACCGGCAAGACCAGAATGACGCCAAGCGAAGCGTTCGTCGAGACGCTGGTCGCCAATGATGTGACCAACGTGTTCGGCATCGTCGGGTCCGCGATCATGGATGCGCTCGATATTTTCCCTGCCTCCGGTATCCGCTATATCCCGACCGTGCACGAGCAGGGCGCCGGTCATATGGCCGATGGCTATGCCAGGGTCAGCGGCCGGCATGGCGTATGTATCGGACAGAACGGTCCCGGTATTACCAACTTCGTGACATCGACCGCCGCCGCCTACTGGGCGCACAGTCCGGTGGTCGTGGTCACGCCGGAAAGCGGCAGCATGACCATGGGTCTTGGCGGCTTCCAGGAGACCGAGCAATTGCCGATCTTTTCCAAGATCACCAAATATCAGGGGCATGTTAACAATCCGAAGCGCATGGCCGAAATCACCGGCCGCTGCTTCGACCGCGCGATGCTGGAAATGGGGCCGACGCAGCTGAATATTCCGCGCGATTATTTCTACGGCGATCATGAATTCGAGATCCCGCAACCGATCCGGATCGAGCGCGGTCCCGGTGGTTCCAAAACGCTGGACGAAGCGGCTGAACTGTTGGCGTCGGCCAGGTTTCCGGTGATCGTATCCGGCGGCGGCGTGGTCATGTCGGCGGGATTCGACGCCTGCGTCGCGCTGGCGGATCTGCTGGGCGCTCCGGTCGTCAACAGCTATCTGCACAACGACTCGTTCCCTGCCCGCCATCCGCTGTGGTGCGGCCCGCTCGGCTACCAGGGTTCGAAAGCCGGCATGACTCTGATCGCGCAGGCTGACGTCGTGCTCGCGCTCGGCACACGGCTGGGACCGTTCGGCACATTGCCGCAGCATGGCATGGACTACTGGCCGAAGGATGCCAAGATCATCCAGGTCGATGCCGATCCGCGCATGCTCGGCTTGGTGAAAAAGATTTCACTGGGCATCTGCGGCGACGCCAAGGCCGCTGCCGAAGCACTGATGCAGCGTCTGCAGAACAGGAAACTTGCCTGCAACGCCAATCGCGACCAGCGCATGGCCAAAATCCAGGACGAAAAAAGAAAATGGGAAGCCGAGTTGAATGGATGGACCCATGAGCGCGATTCGTGGAGCGTCGCGGTCATGAAGGACAGTCCGTACATGCATCCGCGCCAGATGCTGCGGGAACTGGAAAAGGCGATGCCGGAGAATGCGATGGTCTCCACCGACATCGGCAATATCTGCTCGGTCGCCAACAGCTACCTGCGCTTCAATGCGCCGAACAGCATGTTTGCGGCAATGAGCTTCGGCAATTGCGGCTATGCTTTCCCGACAATTATCGGCGCCAAACTGGCGGCACCCGACCGGCCGGCGGTCGCGTATGTCGGCGACGGCGCCTGGGGCATGAGCTTCGGCGAAATTCTGACCTGCGTGCGCGAGAATATTCCCGTCACCGCGGTAGTATTCCACAACAAGCAATGGGGCGCGGAGAAGAAGAACCAGGTCGATTTCTACAGCAACCGCTTTCTAGGCACCAATCTGGAAAATCCAAGCTTCGCTGCGATTGCACGTTCGATGGGGGCCGACGGAGTTGTGGTCGACAAGCTGGCGGATGTCGGTCCGGCGCTGCGTGCCGCCTGCGAAGCACAGAAGAACGGCAAGACCACGATCATCGAAGTGCTGGTTACCCAGGAACTGGGCGATCCGTTCCGTCGCGATGCATTGTCGATGCCGGTACGATTCCTCAGCAAGAACAAGGATTATGTCTGACGACTGCAGTATCTGCAGCGGTAAGAATGACAAGGCCTGCAGCGATTTTGACAAGAGCCATGGAAAAATGGCCGTCCAATTCACCAAACCATTGGAGGAGTACCTATGAAGTCGTACCGCATTGCCGTTGCCGCGCTGCTTTCGACGGTTGTGGCCCTGTTCGCCGTCGTCCCCCGGTTCGCAATTGCACAGGACAAGTTTCCGTCACGGCCGGTCGAATTCGTGGTGCCGTGGGGTCCCGGTGGCGGCGCCGACCAGCTTGCCAGGAAACTCGGACACCTGATGGAAGGCGATATCAAGGTTTCATTTCCGGTCGTCAACGTGCCCGGAGCCACCGGCAATACCGGAATGACGAAGCTGCTGGCATCTGCTGCCGACGGACACTCGATCGGCATCCTGATCGGCGACACTCTGGCGACCCTCACTTCAAATAGCGCACGATGGAAAATGTCCGATATAGTTCCCTTGGGAATCATGGTCAGGCAACCGTCCGGCTTGTTCGTAAAGCAGGACAGCCGCTTCAAGACTTGGGACGATGTGGTCGCCGAAGCGAAGGCGAAGCCCGGCACGATCAAGATCGCCATCCTGGGTTTCGGCAGCGCCGACGACATGACCGTCAGTTTCCTGGCAAACAATGGCATCAAGCTGGTACCCGTACCCTATCCCAATCCGGGAGACCGTTACACATCGATCCTCGGCAATCATATCGAGCTGTTGTATGAGCAGGCCGGCGACATCAAGAGCTTTCTTGACGGCAAGCAGATGCGTCCGTTGCTGTTTTTCGCAGAGACGCGGATGACCGAATCGTTTCCCGACACTCCCACCTCCAAGGAAGTCGGCTTGCAGGTTTTCCTGCCCCAGTTCCGCGCGATTGTCGTGAAGGCCGGCACCGATCCGAAGCGCGTCAAGGTGCTGGCCGATGCATTGGCCAAGGCCGTTCGCGAACCCGATTACGCGGCATTCCTGAAGGATTCCCTGGCGCGACCCGACAGTTTTATTCCAGTCAATGAGGCTGCGCAGTTTCTCGAACAGGAGTTGAAGACTATGGAAGGATTCACTGCGCTGAACCAGCAGAAGAAGTAATTTCTCCGGCCAGTGCCTGAACCACTGGCCGGAATTTTATGAATGACTCGCTACCGAGAGAGCTTATGAAAGCCAGACTCATCAGGGTTATGCCTTACGTATTGTTACTGGTTGCAACGATCTATTTCTATTACCTCTCCACCAATATCCAGTTCCCGGCCCACGGCGGGCGCATCGGTCCGGACTTCTGGCCCAAGATCATTCTGCTGCTCCTCGGTGCGACATGCGCATATGAAATCGTCAAAAACCTGCTGGTAGCCAAGCCCCACGACGTGAAGGGAGTGCTGCAGACACTGACGGCCGCCTCCGGCGAAGAGGATGCGTCGGCCGAAGGCCAGAGTTACTTCACCCTTCTCGCGGCAGGGATCGGCCTCACGATTCTTTACGTGTCGACCATCGGCTACCTCGGGTTCTTCCTTGCCACTGCGCCTTACATGGCGCTGTTCATGTATATCGGGCGCTACCGCCGCGTAGGCGTGATCGCCGCCGCCAGCTTGTCAGGCACGCTGGTGCTGATGTTCGTTTTCATGCGCATCGTGTACGTTTCGCTGCCGATCGGCGTTGGTCCCTTTGCCAAGGTATCGACGGTACTTATGACCTTGATGGGAGTGAAATAACCATGCTGGATACAATTGCTCATCTCGGACTCGGCTTCGTCCAGGTTTTTCAGCCCGTCAACCTGATCGTACTGGTCGCCGGCCTTATTCTGGGAATGCTGGTGGCCGTATTGCCGGGACTCACGCTGGTCATGGGCGTCGTTCTCGCTTTGCCTTTCACCTACAGCATGGGCCTGGTGCCCGCAATTATTCTTCTTACCGCAATGTACGTCTCCGGTACATACGGCGGTGCATTCACCGCTATCCTGTTCCGTATTCCGGGCGAGCCGCTGGACGTACCGCTGCTGTGGGATGGTTACACGATGGCGCGCAAGGGCCAGCCGGCGAAAGCACTGGGCTGGACGCTCTTTTCGGCGCTCGGCGGCGGCTTGATCGCGACCACGGTGATGGTCCTGCTGTCTCAGCCTGTGGCTAAGTTTGCACTGACACTGTCTTCGCCCGAGTATTTCGCGATCATCCTGTTCGGCCTGACCAGCGTGGTCGCGATGGGCGGCGGCTCCATTACCAATGCGGTCATCAGCCTGTGTCTCGGGCTGTTGATCGCCACGGTCGGGATCGACTCCACCTATGGCGCCGAACGTTTTACTTTTGGCTTGCCGTTCCTGAGCGACGGAATCGAATATCTGCTGGTCATGGTCGGCGCCTACGGCATCGGTGAAGTGTTTACCCGGCTTGAAAAGGGTTTCAAGAACCAGCCGATAGAGAGCAAGGGCGATTTCAAAACGGAGCTGCCGACGTGGCGCGAGATGATGAAAGTCAAGTCCACGTTCTTCCGCAGCTCGATCCTGGGCATCGTCGTTGGCATTGTTCCGGGCGCCGGCGCGACAATCGCATCATTTGTCTCTTATGGTGCCGAGAGCCAGTACGGCAAGCGCCGCAAGGAACTCGGTACCGGAATCGCAGAGGGCATCGTCGCGCCGCAGACAGCCGCTACGTCATCCGTCGGCGGTGCGATGATTCCCTTGCTAACCATGGGTATACCCGGCAGCGGTGCGACGGCAATCATTCTGGGTGCATTCCTGCTGCACGGCATGCAACCGGGGCCGCAGATTTTCGTGACATCGTCCCATATTGTGTACCCGATATTCGCGTCGCTGTTCGTCAGCATCATCGGCATGTGCATTATGGGTTACTTTGCCATCAAGCTGCTGGTCAAGGTCCTGCACCTGCCGGAGGCGGTAGTGTCTGCATTCGTCGTGATGTTTTGCTTCATCGGCGCATTGGCGGCGCGCAGCAATCTGCCCGACCTTTATGTGATCACCGCATTCGGAATTCTCGGCTACCTGTTCGAGCGCTTCAAGTTTCCGATTGCGCCACTGGTGCTGGGCTGCATTCTCGGCCCGCTGGCGGAGACATCCTTTGTGACGATGATGGTAAGCGAGAACAACAACTGGACGGTGCTGTTCACACGGCCAATAAGCGCAACGGTCATGGTGCTGTCCATTGTCGCACTGGTGTATCCGCTTGTCAGGCAGGTCGGTGCGCGCAGAAGCGAGAATCGCCTCAAGGCACAGGCACCATCGTGACATCCGGCATGGGACCGTCGCGCATTCACAAGCTGCATCGTTCTGACAATCATGCGATAAACAAAGGAATTGAATCATGTCATCGACTGCCGAAACCAAATCAGAAGCACCAACCGGCGCGCGCCAGGCCGTCGCCGAATTGATCCGGCGGGCCCGAGCTGCCCAGCAGATTTACGAGCGCTATTCACAACAGCAGGTGGATGAGGTGGTAACCGCGGCAGGCTGGGCCATCATGCACCCGGAACATAATAAAATCCTGGCCGAAACAGCGGTGCGCGATACCGGTCTGGGCAACGTGCCGGACAAGATACAGAAGAACTACCGCAAGACGCTCGGGCTGCTGCGCGACCTGAAGGGAGTCAAAACGGTCGGCATCATCGCCGAATATCCGGAACGAGGGATTACGGAAATCGCTCGGCCGGTCGGCGTGGTGGCCGCCATCACGCCGTCTACCAATCCCGGCGCCACCCCTGCCAATAAAATGATCAATGCATTGAAAGGGCGCAACGCGATCATCATCGGGCCGTCCCCCAAGGGGCTGTCGACTTGCAGCAAGCTGCTGGAATATGTGCATGCGGAGCTGCGCAAGCTCGGCGCGCCACTCGACCTGGTGCAGCAACTGCCGGCGCCGGTGACCAAGGAACTGATGCACGAACTGATGGCTCAGGCCGACCTGGTGGTCGCGACTGGCTCGCAAAACAATGTCCGTTCGGCTGCCGCCAGCGGAACGCCCGGCTTCGGGGTGGGAGCGGGCAATGTCGCGTCGATCATCGATGGTTCGGCGAATGTCCGTGAGGCGGCGCAAAAAATCGCCAGCTCGAAAATTTTCGACAATGCGACCAGTTGCTCATCCGAAAACAGCGTAGTCGTTCTCGACCCGGTGTATGGCCCGGCATTGGCCGCGCTGACAGAAGCCGGCGGCGTATTGCTGAACCCGGAAGAAAAAAAGCGCCTGCAGGACACCATGTGGCCCAAAGGCAAACTGGATGCGGCCGTGACCGCGCAGGCAGCATCGAAGATCGCGGCGCAGGCGGAATTGCATCGGTCCGATATTGCGCAGGCAAAATTCCTGATGGTCGAGGAGGCCGGCGCCGGCCCCGCTTATCCGTTCTCGGGCGAGAAGCTTTCCCCGGTGCTGACTGTATATCGCGCGCGCGATTTTGCCCACGCCTGCGAGATAGTCGGTGATGTTTACGGTTATCAGGGCGCGGGGCATTCGGTCGGGATTCATACATCCGACGACGGACACGCGCTGCGTCTGGGGCAAGAGCTTCCCGTCTGCCGCGTCATCGTCAATCAGGCGCATTGCTTTGCGACCGGCGGCAGTTTCGACAACGGTTTGCCGTTTTCGCTCTCCATGGGTTGCGGCACATGGGGCGGCAACAATTTTTCCGACAACATGAATTACAGGCATTTCCTCAACATCACGCGCATCGTGCGGACAATCCCGGAACGGATGCCGTCCGAACAGGAAATATTCGGTGAATACCTGCGCAAATACCGCTGATAAGCAGCGGAAAATTTCCCGCGAAAACCTGGATTGATCGCACCGATTGAAGGAATCCAAAATCATGTTACGCACGATCCGACAGTATGTCGATTTTCAGGCCGCGCAACGGCCGGATGCAGTCTATTTGATCGCGCCGGAACCGGATCGGAGCATGACATTCGCCGGCTTGCAAAGCGCGTCCCGCAAGCTTGCGCATTATCTTTCCGGCTGCGGTATCCGGCCAGGAGATAAAGTGGCGCTGCTGATGCACAATGGCTACCAGACCTGCCGTTTGTTCATCGGGATCATGTACGGCGGCTTTTGCGTGACGCCGCTGAATCTGCTGGCGCAATCGTCGCAGCTCGAATACGTACTGGACCACAGCGACGCCACCATCGTATTCGTCGCGCCCGATCTGCTGGAGCGTCTAAACGCGGCACTGGCCAAGGTGGCACGGAAAATACAGGTTGTCGTGTGCGATGTCGATGCGGAGGAATTCATCACTGCGCCGCAAGGCGTTCCCGAGTTGCCGGCCGTAGGCGAGGAAGACGATGCGCTGATGATGTACACATCCGGCACGACCGGAACGCCGAAGGGGGTAGTGCTGGCAAACCGGTCCGTCATATCGGGCGGACAGTTCGTGTCCGCCGCACATGAATTGGGAGAGCGGGACAGGGTACTGGCTTGCCTGCCGCTTTACCATATCAACGCCCAGATCGTGACCGCAACATCGCCACTGGTTCATGGCGGAAGCCTGGTTTTGCCGCATCGGTTCGGGGTCTCCAATTACTGGAATCTGGCGGTGCAGTATCGATGCACCTGGATCAACGTGGTACCTACCATCATTTCGTATCTTGTGAATGGTCCGGATCCTGCGGAAAAAAAGCTGGACACGAGCCGTATCCGGTTCTGCCGTTCGGCATCCGCGCCGCTGCCGCCTAGCCAGCACCGCGCCTTTGAACAGAAGTTCAATATCGACGTGATCGAAACCATGGGACTCACCGAAACCGCGGCGCCATGCTTCACCAATCCGCTCGATCGTTCGCGGCGCAAGATCGGAAGTCCGGGGCAGGCTTTCGGCAACGAGGCCAAAATCGTCGACAAGGAGGGAAATACGCTTGGTCCGGGTGAGACGGGTGAAATCATGGTGCGCGGCGCGAATGTCATGAAAGGTTATTACAAGAACGCCGAAGAGACTGCCAAAACTCTGACGAAGGAAGGCTGGCTCCATACTGGTGATCTCGGCTACCTGGACCGGGATGGTTTCGTCTTCGTCACCGGCCGCATCAAGGAGCTGATCATCAAGGGTGGCGAAAACATCGCGCCGCGTGAAATCGACGAGGCGCTGCTCAAGCACCCCGCAGTGCTGGAGGCCGCTGCAGTAGGCATTCCGGACCAGCATTACGGCCAGGAGATCATGGCGTGCGTCATCCTTAAATCCGGACAGCGCTGCTCGGAGGACGAACTCAGGGAATTTTGCAGGAAAGAACTCGGCGTTTACAAAACACCCAAGGTGTTTCGTTTCGTCGACGAACTGCCCAAGGGGCCGTCCGGCAAGGTGCAGCGGCTCAAGCTGCTGGACGCATAAGCATGGCGACCACGGCAGGTACCGGCGATCGTGCAGAATACGTCGCAGATGATCATGGCGGATGCTCTTTCACTTGCAATAGCTCGTCTGTCTCACCGTATGTCGACCAGGATAACCATGATCAAACGCCCGCACCTTGAAAAGATAATCAGCAGCGCTCTGGCATCGGGTCCGGCATGTGTCGCGGTGACCTATCCCTGCAGCGCCAGTTCGATCGAGGCGGCAGTGGCGGCGCAGCGCATGGGATTGATCGAACCGATCATGGTCGGACCGCGCGCGCGGATCGAATCCGTCGCCCGCGAAAATGGAATCGAGCTGGGCAAAATCGAGATCGTCGCCACGGAAGACGATCCTGTTGCAGCCGCCCGTGCATCGGTCGCGCTGTGCCGCGACGGGCGGGTCAGCGTGATCATGAAAGGGAGCCTGCATACCGATGAACTGCTGGGCGTGGTGGTGGGCAAGGACAGCGGCTTGCGCACCGGCCGCCGTATGAGCCATGCCTTCGTATTCGACCTGCCCAATTATCCCAGGCCTTTGCTGATGGCCGACTGCGTCGTCAATATCAATCCAGACCTGATGGACAAACGCGATATCACGCAAAGCGCCATCGATCTGGCCCATGCGCTGGGCATCGAGCGTCCTCATGTCGGCGTGCTGTCGGCGGTGGAAACGATCAACGCTGCCATTGCGGGAACCATCGATGCCGCCGCTCTCAGCAAAATGGCGGAGCGCGGACAGATCACCGGAGCGGTGGTCGACGGTCCGCTGGCGTTCGACAATGCGATATCGCTGGAAGCGGCGCGCATCAAGGGCTTCAGTTCGCCGGTGTCGGGCTGTTGCGACATCCTGATCGTTCCCAGCCTCGAAGCGGGCAACATGCTCTACAAGCAACTGGTATATCTTGCGGGTGCCGAATGCGCCGGGATTGTCCTCGGCACCGCGGTTCCGATCGTGCTGACCAGCCGAGCGGATTCGGCGGAAAGCCGCATTGCTTCCTGCGCGCTGGCGGTACTCAAGGCGAGGGCAGGTTGATGCAAACTGCTTTTCCAAAATTTATTAGAACTTATTTTTGCCGTTCTGTTTTGCGCGGCGGCAAGACCAGTCCACCCCGTTTTATGATCAGTGGCTCGCTTGTTCGCATTGCGCTTTGCCCTTGTTAATGGGACGGAACCGAATTAACGGAATTTAATGATTCGCCAATTCCTCTTTAACGACGGACCTGCAAATATTACCGAATGCGATTCTTCACTGACTTGCCGGATGCACCATCTGTTTTTTTGGAGCCAGCCATGAACGCCGTCGAATCAACCCATGGAAGATGGCAAGACCATGTGCTGCAGCATCGATCCAATCGACTGTCTCCATCAAGGAAGGCTGGCGGCCATGCGTGTCGAGACAACTAAATAAAATGCCGCCCATGACTGTCACTGCCCGCAATGTCCCAAGGGCACTTACCATGGCGCTGCATCCACCCGGACACCGTTCACCCTCGCGGCTATTTATGAAATAAGTTCTAGAAAAGGCATAGAGACAATGATCGATTTATCGCAACGGCTGCCAACCATCGTGGAAGAGAAATCATGAGGGCCGAACCGCCTCCAGACCAGCTTGACAATCAGGAGGTCAAGTGCACCACCTGCTACATGTGCGCATGCCGCTGCGGCATCCGTGTGCATTTGCGCAACGGCGAAGTGCGCTACATCGACGGCAACCCCAATCATCCGTTGAATCAGGGTGTGATCTGCGCCAAGGGCGCATCCGGCGCCATGAAGCAATATTCGCCGGCGCGGCTGACCAAGCCGCTGTTGCGCAAGCCGGGCGCCGAGCGCGGTGCCGCCGAATTCACCGAAATTACATGGGAGCAGGCGTTCACTCTGCTGACCGAGCGGCTCGCCAAGATTCGCGCCACCGACCCCAAAAAGTTTGCGCTCTTTACCGGACGCGACCAGATGCAGGCGTTGACCGGTTTGTTCGCGCGGCAGTTCGGCACGCCCAACTATGCGGCGCACGGCGGTTTCTGTTCGGTCAATATGGCGGCCGGCATGATTTACACGATCGGTGGATCGTTCTGGGAATTCGGCGGCCCCGATCTCGATCGCGCCAAACTGTTCATCATGCTGGGCACGGCCGAGGATCATCATTCCAATCCGATGAAGATCCAGCTGTCCAAATTCAAACGCGGCGGCGGCAAATTCATTTCGATCAATCCGATTCGCACCGGATACTCGGCCATCGCCGACGAATGGGTGCCGATCAAGCCAGGCACCGACGGCGCATTGCTGCTCGCGTTGATCCATGAAATCATCGCGCAGGGACTGTACGACCGCGATTTTCTGGTGCGTTATACCAATGCCGGACAGCTGGTTAACCAGAACGCGGCCAGCGACGATTTCGGCTTGTTCGTAGAGGATCACGATACAAAAGTGATCAATCCGATGTTCCCGCAGAACAAGCTGTGGTGGGACCGTTTCACCGACCAGCCGGTGCCGACTCACAGCGAAGGTGCCGATCCCATTTTGGGTGGCAAATTCGTGCTGCCCGACGGCACCGAGGTGGCGCCCGCGTTCCAATTGCTCAAGGATCGGGTCAAGAGCTACACGCCGCAATGGGCCGCGGGCATCACGGGCATTCCGGCTGAAGTCATTTGCCGGCTCGCGAGTGAAATGGGTGTGACCGCTCGCGACCAGAAAATCGAGCTGCCGATCGCATGGACCGACAGTTGGGGGCGCGAACATCAGACCGTCACCGGAAACCCGGTTGCCTTCCACGCGATGCGCGGCCTGGCCGCCCATTCCAACGGCTTCCAGACTACCCGCGCGCTGGCGATCCTGATGTCGTTGCTGGGCACTATCGACCGCCCCGGCGGGTTTCGCCACAAGTCGCCGTTTCCGCGCGCGATTCCGCCCAGCGCAAAACCGCCGAACAGTCCGGCGGCGGTGCAGCCCAATACCCCGCTGGCGGGAATGCCGCTTGGCTGGCCGGCCGATCCCAACGACCTGTTCGTCGAGTCCGACGGCACGGCAGTGCGCATCGACAAAGGGTTTTCATGGGAACACCCACTGTCGGTTCACGGCATGATGCACAACGTCATCACCAATGCCTGGCGCGGCGATCCTTATCCGATCGACACCTTGATGCTGTTCATGGCCAACATGGCGTGGAACTCAAGCATGAACACATCCGAAGTGCGCAAGATGCTCAACGATAAAGACGAGAACGGCGAACACAAGATTCCGTTCCTGGTGGTGTGCGATGCATTCCAGTCGGAGACCACGGCTTTTGCCGACCTGGTGCTGCCGGATACCACGTATCTGGAGCGGCACGATGTGATGTCGATGCTCGACCGGCCTATTTCCGAATTCGATGGACCGACGGATTCGGTGCGCGTTCCGGTAGTCGCGCCGAAAGGCGACTGCAAGCCGTTCCAGGAAGTGCTGATCGAACTGGCGAGCCGGCTCAAGTTTCCCGCCTTCGTGAAACCGGACGGCAGCCGCAAGTTCCGCGACTACCCCGATTTCATCGTCAACTATGAAACCGAACCAGGCTCGGGGATCGGCTTCCTGGCGGGGTGGCGCGGCGTGGGCGGAGAGAAATCGATGAAGGGCGAACCCAATCCGCGCCAATGGGACATGTATGCGAAAAACAACTGCGTGTTTCACTACAAACTGCCGCCTTCGTACAGCTACATGCGCAACTGGAACAAGGGTTACATGGAGTGGGCGCAGCGCATGCGCATACGCCGTTTTGCGGACCCGATTCTGCTGCATATTTATTCCGACGTGCTGCAAAAATTTCGCCTCGCGGCGCAAGGCAAGCGGCCCGGCAAGCAGCCGCCGGACCATCTGCGGCAACGGATTGAAACCTACTTCGATCCGCTGCCGTTCTATTACGAACCGCTGGAAGCGCAAGCCGCCGATACCGTGAAGTATCCGCTCAACGCCGTGACCCAGCGCCCAATGGCCATGTACCATTCGTGGGATTCGCAAAACGCCTGGCTGCGCCAGATTCACACCCACAATTACCTGTTCGTCAATCCGCTGCTTGCGCAAACCAACGGCATCAAGGACGGCGGCTGGATCTGGGTCGAATCGATGTGGGGCAAGGTGCGCTGCATGTGCCGTTACAGCGAGGCAGTGGAACCGGGAACGGTATGGACCTGGAATTCGATCGGCAAGGCAGCCGGCGCGTGGCATCTGGAACCCGGCGCCAACGAAGCGCAGAAGGGCTTTTTGCTCAACCATCTGCTGTCCGAAGAATTGCCGCCGCAGGCGGATGGAAAGCGCCTGTCCAATTCCGATCCGGTCACCGGGCAGGCCGGCTGGTATGACGTGCGGGTACGCATCTACAAGGCGGACGAAGACGAGGCGAAGCAGACTTGGCCGCAGTTCGAACCGATGCCGCCGATTCCCGGTACCAGCAATATCAAACGCATCTGGCTGGCCTTCCGCGCCGGTCGAGGAGAATTCAAATGACGCAACTTGCCCTGGTGATCGACCTTAACGTATGCGTTGGCTGCCATGCCTGTGTCACCAGTTGCAAATCATGGAATACGTCGGGAGCGGCGGGATCCCTGGCGGACGACAATCCATACGGCTCGGACCCTACCGGCACTTTTTTCAACCGGGTGCAAACCTTTGAAGTAGGCGAGTTTCCCAACACCGAAACGGTTCATTTCCCGAAGTCCTGCCTGCATTGCGAAGACCCGCCCTGCGTTCCGGTATGCCCGACCGGGGCCAGCTACAAGCGCAAGGAGGACGGCATCGTGCTGGTCGACTATGACAAGTGCATCGGCTGCAACTATTGCTCCTGGGCCTGTCCTTACGGCGCGCGTGAGCTGGACGAACACCGGCAGGAAATGAGCAAATGCACTCTGTGTGCCGACCGCATCGACAACCAGCAGTTGGCGCCCGCCGACCGGCAACCCGCCTGCGTGATGGCATGTCCCACCAGTGCACGCTTGTTTGGAGATATCCATGATCCGAACTCGACGGTTTCGGTAGCGATACGGGAACAGGGGGGATACCAGCTGATGCCCGAATGGGGCACCAAGCCGGCCAACCATTATCTGCCGCGACGCAAGGTTGAGATCAAACTTCATGACGATCAGCTTACCCGCGCAGACAACCCGCTGAAAATCGACGGCAAGTTGCCGAAACCGGCACTCAATGAACCTTCGCTGGACGATGTCGCGTCGTGGTGATGCGTCGATGAGAAGCTGCGCTCGACGAGGTCCGGGTGGTAATGCGACCAGAGGGAGTGCACCGCCGTTTGGGGTTGTTGCGCGCTGGGCGTGCGTCAATGTCGCCGGACCGGAATGAGATTGCACGTCCTTTTTTGTTAACGAACCGATTTATAGGATAGTTTTCATGAATCCTGCTTTTGCAGTTATTTTTTTGACCACACTGATCGGAGTCGGCCAGGGGCTTTTTCTGGCACTCTATGCCGCTGAAGTGCTGGCACTCGTCGGGATTGTTGCAGCGCCGGACGGCAGCAGCTTTTATGCACTGGGAAGCGCGATTTCGCTGATTTTCCTGGCCGCCGGGCTGGCCGCCTCGTTCTTTCACCTGGGCCATCCGGAACGCGCGTGGCGTGCTGCGAGCATGTGGCGCACATCGTGGCTGTCGCGGGAAGTCATCGTGCTGCCTGCCTTTATGCTGACGGTCTTCCTGTACGGCGTCATGCATTATTTCGGCTGGCATGCGGCAACCGGCAGCGTCGCAGCCAGGACCGCTGCGATTACAGGTGGCATCGGCATAATCCTGTGCTTTGCGCTTTTCGTGTGCACCGGGATGATCTATGCCTGCATCAGGTTTTTGCAGGAATGGGCCAGTCCCCTGACGCTCATCAATTACTTCCTTCTGGGCTGCGCGTCGGGATTTACACTGGCCACCGCTTTTGCATTCTTCACGGCGCCGGATCTGGTCAGGATTTACGGTATCGCCGCCATCCTCTTCACGTTGGCCGCGCTGATCGGCCGCACTGCATCGCTATACCGCAACGCCCGGATCAAACCCAAATCGACGCTGCAAACGGCGACCGGCATTCGTCATCCGCGCATCGTGCAAAAGGCCCAGGGAGCGATGGGAGGGTCATTCAACACGCGCGAGTTTTTCCATGGCAAGGGAGCGCAATTCCTGCGATCCGTGAAATGGATTTTCCTGGTGCTGGTTTTCCCGGTGCCGGTCATGCTGCTGGGAAGCGGCTTGGCCAAAGCTTCCGCACTGTTGCTGAGTGCTGCGTTTATCGCCCAATATATCGGACTCATCGCCGAGCGCTGGTTCTTTTTCGCGCAGGCCAACCATCCGCAGAATCTGTACTACCAGCAAATTTCCTGACCCGGATGCTCTAGGGCCGGTAATACTTGAATAACGCATGGGTCCCCAGGCGCGCAAATCCATTGTCCGCCAGTTGCTGGAAAAGTTTTTTGGCCAGCGCGAGTCCCGGCAGCTCCAGTTTCATCCGCTCGGCTTCGCCGATCGCAATGCCCATGTCTTTTATGAAATGCTCGATCATGAAGCCCGGCGCAAAATCGCCCTGTGTAATGCGCGGCCCGAGCACATTAAGCTGGAAGCTTGTTGCCGCACCGCTGCCGATCGATTCCAGTACCGTCTCTGCATTGAGTCCGGCAGCGCTTGCATACGCCAAGCCCTCGCAAACACTCATGATGGTGGATGCGACAACGATCTGATTGCACATTTTGGTATGCTGGCCGGCGCCGGGACCGCCTTGCAACACGATGTTTTTGCCCATGATTTTCAGCAGCGGCAATGCGCGATCGAATGCGCGCCGGGAACCGCCTGTCATGATCGACAGGCGAGCTTCCCGCGCCCCTATGTCGCCGCCGGATACCGGCGCATCCAATGCATGCAGGCCGCGCTCGTTGGCCGCCGCCGCGATGCGTTCGGCCAGCGCCGGGCTGGAAGTGGTCATGTCGATCAGCATCGCTCCGGCCTTGGCGTTGGCGATGATGCCATCCGGTCCGAAGTAAATAGCTTCCACATCGTGCGGATAACCGACCATGGTGATCACCGCGTCGGATAATCCGGCCACTTCGGATGGCGTATCGCACCAGCGTGCGCCTTGTGCGACAAGTGCAGCGGCCTTGTCGCGGGAGCGGTTGAAAACATTCAGCTGATAACCGGCCTTCAGAATATGGCCCGCCATGCTCTGGCCCATGATGCCCAGCCCGATAAAACCGACATGAGTAGTCTCGTTGCCAAGGTCCACGCGTCTTCCTTTATGGTTAAGTTTATTTTTGAAGAAATGGCATTGCGCGAATGCGCACGGTCAAGCTGCGACCTCGACTCTGGACGGGCCTGGCGCCATTTCGCCGATCACTGCGGCATGACCAAATCCTTCTCGCTGAAATACTGCCAGTATCTGATCGACGGCGCCCGGAGCGCATGACACCAGCAGGCCGCCCGATGTTTGCGGATCGGTCAGCAGCATTTGCTGTACCGGAGTGATGCCGCGTGCCAAAGTCACGTCGTGACCGTAGCCGGCCCAGTTGCGGCCCGATGCGCCGGTAATGCAACCGTTCTCTGCCAGCTGTTGCACATTCGGCAGCAGTGGAATCCGCGACATGTGGAGTTTTGCGGTCAACCCGGCGCCGCGCGACAGTTCCAGCAAGTGGCCCAGCAGGCCGAAGCCGGTCACATCGGTCAACGCATGTACGCCGCGCAAATCGGACAAGGTTTTGCCCGGTTTGTTGAGCTTCGTGGTGTTTTCTATCATCGCTGCATAACCGGCCGCATCGAGCATATTTTTTTTCAAGGCGGCGGACAGGATGCCGACACCCAGCGGTTTCCCCAAGATCAATTTATCGCCGGCTTTGGCGTCGGCATTGCGTTTCACTTTCGATGGGTGTACCAAGCCCAGTACCACCAAGCCGTAGATCGGCTCGACCGAATCGATCGTGTGGCCGCCTGCAATCGGGATGCCGGCTTCCGCACAGATCGATTCGCCGCCCTGGATGATTTTGCCGATGATCTCGACCGGAAGCTTGTCGATCGGCATGCCGACCAGCGCCAGCGCCATGATGGGCGTGCCGCCCATCGCATACACATCCGAAATGGCATTGGTTGCGGCGATGCGGCCGAAATCGTAAGGATCGTCGACGATCGGCATGAAAAAATCGGTGGTTGCGATCAGCGCCTGCTCGTCGTTGAGCTTGTAGACAGCGGCATCGTCGGCTGTTTCGATACCGACCATCAATTCCTTCGGGACTGGAAAGCCGCTCGACTTTTTCAGGATTTCTGCCAGCACGCCGGGTGCGATTTTACAGCCGCAACCGCCGCCATGCGAGAAAGAGGTAAGCTTGATTTTGAGATCGGCCGGTGCATTCATGATGTTTCCTAAATTGAATTAAGTACATTATCCACCAACTCCAGCAAGGCTGTTTTTTCCCGTTCCGGCGAAAAAAGGGAGGCGCGCGCGGCACACTGTTCCCGCAAACCGGCGTAAAACGAAGGATCGGCTACTGCGCGGTCGATCAGGCGTGCCAATTCCCGGCTATCGCCGACCCGAAAATACCCGGTATAGTCTTCGCCCAGCATGCCACGATTCCCCGATATGTCGCTGGCCAGCACCGGTACGCCGCTGGTGACTGCCTCGATGATCACATTGGCGCCGCCTTCCATCCTGGAGGCGATCACCATAAGATGGCTGCGCTTCAATAACTGACGCGTTTTTGGGTGTGACAGGTTGCCGAGCCAGCGATAGCAGGAGTGCGCGCTTTGTGTCGATTCTGCCTGCATACCCAGCTCAGGGTCGAGCGCGCCGCCGATATGCGTCAGGCGCACATCGGGGGAGGCGGTCAGCGCAGCAGCCCGCATGAACGTCGCCGGGTCTTTTTCGTCGCGCAAATGACCGATCATCGTTACATTGAAATGTCGTGCGGCAGGATTTCCGGCGATCGGTTTGAGCGATGGCGCGGATTGGTAAATAACGCTCGTCTTGCGGCGCAGGTCCGGGCTCAATTCCTGCAAGCCGGCGCTTTGCAGCACGACCAAACGGGTGGCTAGTTGCAACGAAGCTTGTGCATCGGCATCGGTTTTGATGTCCCGATACAAATCCGTGCCGGTCAACACCAGAACCGCAGGGTGGGAAGGGCAGGCGGCTGCGAATGCAGCAATCGACCGGGCCGAACGGCGCGCATGGAGTGCAATAATCAGATCGGCGGGAGTGCCATCCCACTCCGACTCGACCGTTACGCGATAATGTGTCCGTAAAAACCGTGCCCACCGGCTCGCAGTCTGCCAGTTTCCGTTATTGGCTTTTGCCAGCGCCGGGCTGATAATGGTGATATCCGGTTTAGCCAAAAAGGTTCCTATGCATCCGACTTTTAGATTGGTTCAATGACCTTGATGAATGGTTCTTTTCGAAACGCAACGCCCAAGGAATTGGCAAGCGCCTTGCAGGATGCGCGTGATTATACGCTGGCGCTATTCGATTGTTTTTTGTCGGCCGGCCTGGATGCGCCGGCCAAGGTGCCGATCCTTCCTATCCTTAACCCGCCGCTATGGGAGCTCGGACATATTGCCTGGTTTGCCGAGTGGTATATCCTGCGCGAGGCGCAGTCGAGCGCACCGACCGCAGCAAGCCGTACATCGTTGCTGACCAAGGGCGACGACTGGTTCGATTCCAATACGGTACCGCATCGGGCACGCTGGACGCTGGGTTTGCCGAGCACTGGTGGACTCAAGATGTATTGCCATGAAGTGCTCGACCGTACGCTCGATAAACTGATGCGCGTGCACAACGACGATGACGCGTTATATCCATACCGGCTGGTGCTGGCGCATGAGGATATGCATGGTGAGGCATTCGCCTATACCTTGCAGACGCTCGGCGGCAAGTTGCCGCCGCAATTGGCGGATCGTGGCATACCGGCGTGGGCGCAAGGAGAAATCCGTTTTCCTGGCGGTACGATCCAGCTGGGCAGCGATCCGGATCACGGCTTTGTATTCGACAATGAAAAATGGGCCCATCCCTGTTACGTTCAACCGTTTACGATGGACTCTACTCTCGTGTCGAACGCGCAGTTCATTGAATTCATTGCCGATGGGGGATATCAGGACCCGCAATTCTGGACCGCCGCCGGCCGTGCATGGCTGATGCAGCAGGAACAATCCGCGCCGCGTGGCTGGCAACGTGAAGGCGGTCATTGGCATTGCGAGCGATTCGGCAGGCAAATGGCAGTACCGACTCGTGAACCGGTACGCCATGTCAGTTTGTTCGAAGCGCAGGCGTATTGCGCATGGGCAGGACGGCGATTACCGAGCGAAGCGGAATGGGAGTTTGCCGCTTTGTCGGGGCACCCGGCATTTCGCTGGGGCGACTTGTGGGAATGGACCTGTTCGCCGTTCGAGCCCTATCAAGGCTTCTCGGCGGATGCTTATCGCGAATATTCCGAGCCGTGGTTCGTCACGCACCAGGTATTGCGCGGCGCGTCGTTTGCCACCTCCTCCAGAATGCGTTCGCCGAAATACCGCAATTTTTATTTGCCGGAACGCAATGACATGTTTGTCGGATTCCGTACTTGCGCATGGTGAAGTTAACCGGGGTGGGAGTAATTTTCGCGATGAAACTAGCGAAAAAACTCTGACCCCAGATCACCACGGTTGTCGCACATTCGACATTGAAAAACGCGTTATTGCGAAACATTGGGCAAAAAAAGACCGCTCCAGCGATGCCGGAGCGGTCTTTTCGATTTGATGCCTAATGCGGTTTGGAGCGTGGTTTGGAGCAATCAACGATCGCCGTATGAACGACGAGCGCCGCCGGTATCACCAGAGCGCGGACCTTTGCCGAATCCGCCGCCATCCTTGCGCGGCGCGCCCGGTTTGCTGAACGTGCGTTGTCCCGGCTTGCTCGCGTTGCCGCGATTGTCGCCCGGTTTCCAGCCGCCCGGTTTATGGTTCGAACGCGACGCCGATGCGGTTTTCTTCGGTTCGAAGCCTTCGATGATGTCGACCGGGATCAATTGCTTGGTAAAGCGCTCGATGCGTTTGACATTCATGCCTTCCGAGTGATTGACCAGCGAGATCGCCAGACCGTTGCGGCCGGCACGGCCGGTGCGGCCGATGCGGTGCACGTAATCTTCCGGAAATTTCGGCAAATCGTAATTGAATACGTGGGTAATTGCCGGCACGTCGATGCCGCGCGCAGCAACGTCGGTGGCAACCAGCACGCGCACCTGCCCGCGCCGCATGCCGTCCAGCGTACGGTTGCGCGCACCCTGATGCATGTCGCCATGCAATGCGGCAGCCGCGAAACCGGCGATATTCAGGCGGTCGGCGATGGTGTCGGCGTCACGCTTGGTGGCGGTAAACACTACAGCCTGGTCCAGCGTCACATCGCGCAGCAGATGGTCGAGCAGGCGATTCTTGTGCGACAGGTCGTCGACGAAATGCACGCGTTGCTGAATGTTTTCATGCTTGGTGGCCGAGCCGGCAATCTGGATGATCAGCGGATTCTTCGTGATGCGTCTTGCCATATTGCCGACCACGCCGTCCAGCGTTGCCGAGAACAGCATGGTTTGACGTGATTCCGGCGTTGCCGCGACGATCTTTTCGATGTCGTCGATGAAACCCATGTCCAGCATTCGATCGGCTTCGTCCAGAACCAGGATCTGCAATTTCGAAAAATCGATCTTGCCCGATTCCATATGGTCGATCAAGCGTCCAGGTGTCGCCACCAGAATCTCGGGATTCTTGGCAAGCAATTGCATTTGTTTCGGGTAAGGCATGCCGCCCAGGATCGAGATCGCCTTGATACGCTTCATCGATGAGCCGTATTTGTCGGTCGCATTGGTGACTTGCAGCGCGAGTTCGCGCGTCGGCGTCAATACCAGCATCTTTGGTTGGGCTGCCTTGAAACGCGGACGCTCGCCGCGCGAACGTGCGGATTGGTTTTCCTGATTCGGGGTCTTGCCGCCGGCAGCCGGTTGCTGTTCGGCAGATGCGAATTTATGCAGCGCCGGCAGCATGAACGCTGCGGTCTTGCCGGAACCGGTTTGCGAAGAAACCAGCAGATCGCGGCCTTCCAGCGCCGCAGGAATCGCTTGCGCCTGGACCGGGGTCGGCTTGGTGTAGCCCGATTCGGTCAATGCCTTAAGGATGGACGCGTGCAGGCCTAGTGTTTCAAAAGTCATTTATTTCTTTCGTAAAATCAGCGCTGCACGACGACCTCATCGACGATGAAGCGCGAGAGCGCGAAAATGCAACGCCAACCAACGAAACGGCTAAGAAAACTCAAAGAGATTTCGGCACAGAAGCTTTGCGCCGGGACGGTGTACAAAAATCAACACCAGGAGGCGGGATGGCTTATCGTTAATGCTAAGGGTTTGCGATGCTGCTGAGTGCGCTGCGAGTTGCAACGCACAAACAGCATTTTACTACGGAAACCAGTCAAATGTCTATTGCTTTGTTGCAGGCATTCTTATGACGGACCATTGTTGTCAATTTCATATCACGATGCGATCCCTGGGCGGGATCGCTGATCGAACTATTTATTCCGCCATGCCGCCGACCACATGCGAAAAGCCGCAGTCCACATAAGTAATCTCGCCGGTAATCCCGCCTGCCAGATCCGATAGCAGGAATGCCGCGGCATTGCCGACATTCTCAAGCGTTACATTGCGGCGCAGCGGCGCATGGGTTTGCACGAAATTCAGAATCTTGCCGAAATCCTTGATGCCGCTTGCCGCCAGGGTTTTGATCGGGCCCGCAGAAATGCCGTTGACGCGTATGCCCTTGGGGCCGAGCGACTCCGCCATATAACGCACGCTGGCTTCGAGCGATGCCTTGGCCAGGCCCATCGTGTTGTAGTTGGGCAGCGCGCGCATGGAACCCAGATAGGTCAGCGTCAGCAATGCCGAGTCCGGACGCAGCAGCGGCAGTGCGGCCTTCGCCATCGCCGGGAAGCTGTAAGCCGAAATATCATGTGCAATCTTGAATCCTTCACGCGACAGGCCGTCCAGGAAGTCGCCTGCAATTGCCTCGCGCGGCGCAAAACCGATCGCATGAACCAGTCCGTCCAGGTGGTTCCACGATTTGCCGAGATCGGCGAACACGGCATTGATTTGCTCGTCGCTGCCGACATCGCAATCGAAGATCAGCTTGCTGCCGAATTCCTTGGCGAAGTCCGTGATGCGATCCTTGAAGCGCTCGCCGACATAGGTGAACGCCAGTTCAGCGCCTTCGCGCTTGCAGGCTTGCGCGATGCCGTAAGCAATGGACCGGTTGGACAGCAGGCCGGTAATCAGGATTTTTTTACCTTGCAGAAATGCCATGAGCGACTCCGAATGTACTCGTTGTATTGTATGTGGCTGGCGGACTGGTGATGGCCGGCAAGCGACACGAATTGTAGAACGTAGCGTTTATTTCCTGCAAGCAGCATGTTCTGTTGCCCCAACTCTGCAAGATTGTAGGGTGTAGCTGCCACTACGGCAACCTTCGCATGATTTGTTGTTTAAATGGACCGATACATGGAGTATAAATCTCCACGCCATGCATGTGCCCTTTCTGTAAATCTGTAAAATACCCCAACTTGCGTAGCGGCCATACCGCGCGGCATGATTGTTTTGAATATACAGGCGCATGGTTAAATTTTTCTTTTCTCTTTTACTCGCCGGCTGCGTTGTTTGCAGCGGGAATGCATTTGCGGCCCATGCTTTTTCGCTGTACGACACGCCGAAATATCCTGCCGGGTTTACCCATTTCGACTATGTCAATCCGGATGCGCCCAAGGGCGGGGAGCTGTTCCTGGCCAATCCGGACCGCCGTACCAGTTTCGACAAATTCAACCCGTTCTCGTTGAAAGGCGTGGCCGCGGCAGGCGTGTCGAACCTGATGTTCGAGACATTGACGGTCGGCTCGTCCGATGAAACGGCGACCATGTATGGTCTGCTGGCCGACGATATGGAACTGGCACCGGACCGGATGTCGATCACGTTCCGGCTTAATCCGAAGGCACGCTTCAACAATGGCGACCCGGTTACCGCGGCCGATGTCAAGCATTCGTTCGACACGCTGGTTGCCAAGGGTGCGCCGCAATTCAAATCGATCTTTGCCGAGGTCAAACAATGCGTGATATTGAACGACCGCAGCGTGCGCTTCGATTTCAAGACGCTGAATCGGGAATTGCCGCTGATCGTCGGCGGCGTGCCGGTGTTTTCACGCAAGTGGGGCGCCAATACCGATTTCGACAAAATTCAGCTTGAAGCGCCGATTGCCACCGGGCCGTATCTGATCGACAGCTACGACGTCGGCCGCTCGATAAGTTACAAGCGCGACCAGAATTACTGGGGCAACGATATTCCGTCGCGCAAAGGCATGTTCAATTTCGGCCGTATCTTCTATCGTTTTTACAAGGACGATGTCGCGCGCCTGGAAGCGTTCAAGGCAGGCGAGTTTGATGTGGTGGTCGAATACAGCGCGAAAAACTGGGCGCGTAGCTACAACGGCCCGAAATTTTCCAGCGGCGAGATTGTCAAGCGCGAGCTGACCCATTCGAACGGCGCCGGCATGCAGGGTTTCGTGATGAATCTGCGGCGTCCGCAGTTTCAGGATATCCGGGTGCGCAAGGCGCTCGGGCTGGCGCTGGATTATGAATGGATGAACCGGCAGCTTTTTTACAGCCAGTACAAGCGCATCTATTCATTCTTCAATAACAGCGAGCTGGGCGCGACCGGCATTCCATCCGCGGATGAACTGACGCTGCTCAAACCGCTGCGCAGTCAACTCGATCCGGCGGTATTCGGACCGGCACCGGTGCCGCCGCGCACCGATCCGCCGGGATCGCTGCGCGCCAACCTGCTGCAAGCCAAAGCCTTGCTCAAGGAAGCCGGCTGGGACTATCGTGACGGGGCATTGCGTAACGCCAAGGGCGAACCGCTTGCTTTTGAAATTCTCGACGACCAGTCGGCGCTGTCGCGCGTCATCAGCGTGTATGTGCGCAATCTGCAAAAGCTCGGCATTCAAGTTACGCAGCGCACCGCCGATTACGCTCTGGTGCAGAAGCGGATGGAAGAATTCGACTTCGACATGACGAGCATTCGCTTTCCGGACGTCACCAGTCCCGGCAATGAAATGTTCGACATGTTTGGTTCCAAGGCAGCCGATGAAAAGGGGTCGAACAATGCATGGGGCTTGAAAGATCCGGCGGTTGACAAGCTGGTCGGCGCGCTGGTCGCGGCCGACACGCGCAAGGAGCTGGTCGCCGCGGCGCGCGCGCTGGATCGCGTGCTGCTGAATCAATACATCGTCGTCACGCATTGGTTTTCATCGACCCATCGCGTCGCCTATCGCAATCGATTTGGCATCCCGGCCAAGGCGCCGCTGTATTATCAGGCCGATCCCTACGTGATTTCTACTTGGTGGGAACAGAAGGCGAGATGATATTTAGTTGAATGGGGTCGGAGTTTTTTTCCGGCCTCAATTCACTGCGAAGTCGAATCATTAAGGAAAAATCCTCTGCTGCGACTGAACGGCACTACAAGATGAGAGGAACACAATGAACCTTTGGAGCTACATCGCGAAGCGAATACTGCTGATGCTGCCCACCCTGCTGGGCGTGATCGCCATCACGTTCGCAGTGATCCAGTTCGTTCCCGGCGGCCCGGTCGAGCAGGCAATCATGGAGCTGAAGGGGCAGGTCGGCGCTGGTGAAGCGTCCGGCAGAGGCGCGTCTGAATACCGCGGGCGGCAAGGTATCGATGCGGAGCGCGTCAAGGAAATCAAGGCGCTGTATGGCTTCGACAAGCCGGCACCCGAGCGCTTCTGGCAAATGCTGAAGGGCTTCGCCACGTTTGACCTGGGCAAGAGTTTTTATCATCACAAGGATGTGTGGAACCTGGTGAAATCGAAGCTGCCGGTATCGATCAGCCTGGGGTTGTGGACTTTTTTCCTGACCTACTTCATTTCCGTGCCGCTCGGCATCAGCAAGGCGATACGGGAAGGCAGCCGCTTCGATGTCGCAACCAGCATGCTGGTATTGATCGGCTATTCGATTCCCGGCTTTGTACTGGGCGTGTTCCTGCTTGTGATGTTCGGCGGCGGCAGTTTCCTGCAATGGTTTCCGCTGCGCGGACTGACATCGGATAATTGGGAATCATTGTCCCTGTTCGGCAAGGTCGCCGATTATCTGTGGCATATTGCGCTGCCGGTAACTGCTTCGGTAGCCGGGGCGTTCGCGGTGATGACGATGCTGACCAAGAATACCTTTCTCGAAGAAATCCGCAAGCAATATGTATTGACCGCGCGCGCCAAGGGCCTGGATGAAAAGAAGGTGCTGTACAAGCACGTCTTTCGCAATGCATTGATTCCGCTGGTCACCGGTTTTCCGGCCGCATTCATTGGTGCGTTTTTCGCCGGCAGCCTGCTGATCGAAACCTTGTTTTCACTCGACGGTCTGGGCCTGTTGTCGTACGAGTCGGTGATCCGGCGCGATTATCCGGTGGTCATGGGCACGCTGTACCTGTTTACGTTGATCGGCCTGGTGGTCAAATTGCTGGGCGACTTGTGTTACGTGTGGGCCGATCCGCGCGTGCAGTTCGAAAGCCTGAGCCGATGATTCCACGCACTAAAGACGTATCCATTTCCCCCGGCCGCCGGGTCTGGTTGCGCTTCAGGCAAAATCGGCGCGGCTACTGGAGCCTGGTTATTTTCCTGACGTTGTTTGCGGTCAGCCTGGTCGCGGAACTGGTGTCGAACGACAAGCCGCTGATCGCGCGTTATAACGGCGAACTGGTGTTCCCGATCGCGAAGACGTATTCGGAAAAAGTGTTCGGCGGCGATTTCGACACGCCGGCCGATTATCTGGATCCCTTCATCAAGGATCAGTTCCAGCGCAATGGCAACTGGGCGATTTATCCGCTCAATCACTACCGCTTCGATACGCTGAATTATTTCGCGAAGTCGCCGAATCCGGCGCCGCCTTCCACGGATAACTGGCTGGGAACGGACGATCGCGGGCGCGACGTATTTGCGCGGTTGCTGTACGGGTTTCGCGTATCGATCCTGTTCGGACTGGCACTGACGATCACCGGCGTCGTGCTGGGATTGGTGACCGGCGCGGTGCAGGGCTACTTCGCGGGCCGGACCGACCTGTTTTTCCAGCGCTTCATGGAAATATGGAGCTCGATGCCGGAATTGTACTTGCTGATTATTTTCGCTTCGATTTTCGAGCCGAGCATCGGCTTGCTGCTGATCCTGCTGTCGCTGTTCGGCTGGATGGGCCTGTCCGACTATGTGCGCGCCGATTTTCTGCGCAATCGCAATCTCGAATACGTGCAGGCGGCGCGCGCGCTGGGGCTGCCGAACCGGCAAATCATTTGGCGGCACGTGCTGCCCAACAGTCTGACGCCGGTGGTGACTTTCCTGCCGTTCCGGATGAGCGGTGCAATTCTGGCGCTGACCAGTCTCGACTTCCTGGGACTCGGTGTCCCGCCATCGACAGCCAGCCTGGGCGAACTGCTGGCGCAAGGCAAGAATAATCTCGATGCATGGTGGATCGCGCTATCGACTTTCGCGGTGCTGACGATCACGCTGCTGTTGCTGACCAATATCGGCGATGCGCTGCGCAACGCGCTGGATGTAAGGAGAAAAGCATGAATTTGCTGGATATCCGGAATCTGCGAGTTGCGTTCGGCGCTTCCACCGTGGTCGATGATGTAAGTTTCTCGATTGCGCCGGGCGAAAAATTTGCGCTGGTCGGTGAATCCGGCTCCGGCAAGACCGTCACTGCGCTATCGGTGCTTCGGCTTAATCACGACGCGCGTTATGACGGACGCATCCTGTTCGAGGGGCAGGATATCCTGCCAAAATCGGAAGCCGCAATGCGCGCGGTACGCGGCAAGGACGTCGCAATGATTTTCCAGGAGCCGATGACGGCGCTGAATCCGCTGTTCACCATCGGCAACCAGATCGCCGAAGTGCTGATGCTGCATGAAGGGCTGAGCGCCAGGGTCGCCGCGCAGCGTACCGTGCAATTGCTGGATAAAACCGGCATTCCCGAGCCGGCGCGCAGGGCGCTCGCGTATCCGCACCAGTTGTCCGGCGGACAGAGGCAGCGCGCGATGATTGCAATGGCACTCGCGTGCAAGCCGAAGCTGTTGATTGCCGATGAGCCGACGACCGCACTCGACGTGACGATCCAGGTTCAGATTCTGGAATTGCTGAACCAGTTGCAGCGTGAAGAGAATATGGCGGTGCTGATGATTTCGCACGATCTGAACCTGGTGCGGCATTTTGCCGACCGGGTCGGCGTGATGGAAAAAGGCCGCCTGGTAGAAACCGCCGGCACCGCAAAACTGTTCTCGCAGCCGCGCGAACCCTATACCCGCAAGTTGCTCGAGAGCCGCCCGCACCGGATTGTCAGTACCGTGGCGAGCAGCGGGGAAGCGTTGCTCATGGGCGAGCGCGTACGCTGCACATTTTCAATCAAGCAAGGGTGGTTCAAAAAATCGCAATTTGTCGCGGTCGATAATGTGGATCTGGAACTCAAGCCGAGCGAAACGCTCGGCATCGTCGGCGAATCCGGTTCGGGAAAGTCGACGCTGGGAATGGCGTTGCTGCGATTGTCCGCTGCGGCGGTGGAGGGGCGCATCGTGTTCGATCGCCATCCGATCAGTGTCATGTCCAGCGCCGCGTTGCGGCCGTTGCGCGCAAAAATGCAGGTGGTATTCCAGGATCCGTTCGCGTCGTTGTCGCCGCGCCGTACCGTGGAGCAGATCGTAGGAGAAGGCTTGGCATTGCATCAACCGCAGCTGGAAAAGACCGGGCTGCGCCGGGCAGTCGCCGCCGGTTTGGAAGAAGTCGGGTTGTCTGCCGATATGATGATCCGCTATCCGCATGAATTCTCGGGCGGACAGCGCCAACGCATTGCGATTGCCCGCGCGCTGGTACTGAAACCCGCACTGATTTTGCTGGACGAACCGACCTCGTCGCTGGACGTGTCGGTGCAGCAGCAAGTCTTGTTGCTGCTGGCCGAACTGCAGCGCAGGCACGGGATCGCATATGTCTTTATCAGCCACGACCTGGCCGTGATCCGCGCGATGGCGCACCGCGTCATGGTGATGAAGGATGGCAGGGTGGTTGAAAGCGGCTTGACCGAGTCGGTGCTGTCGAACCCGACGCAGCCTTACACGAAGCGCTTGCTGGCGGCTTCGACATACTCGGCGGACGTACTGAATGGATACGGCGAAAGCGCAGCGGGCAGGGCGGCGCCGGTTCAACCGTAGGCGCCAACTGGCGGGCGAGGCCCGCCTTGTAGCCGTCTTGTGTTATTGCGGTGTTGCCGGACGAGCTATCGAAGATGGTTTGGCGGAGGCAAGGATGGTTTTGCCGAGATTCATTTTGCTGGCCTTGACCACCTTTGTTTTACTTGCCTTGCTTCCCTTTTTCGGCTGACGACTATTCGCAGCTTGCTTGGCGCCTTTCTTTGTTGCCATCCGATAAGGTACATACAATTCCAGGCGTTGACCCTTCCCGATGGTGTCACGGCTTAAGCCGTTCCATGCCTTGATCTGCGCGACGGTGACCCGGTGGCGTCTTGCGATGGAGGCCAGACTATCGCGTTTGCCGACTTTCACAAAAATATGCTTGCTGGCCGGTCCATCCGGCTCGATCGCCATTGTCGCGTTTTCTGTAATGTCCCGGGCGATATCGGCTTCGCCGGCATCCTCCGACTTTGGCACCAGAATAGTGGAACCTGCCTTCAGCCGCATCTTCGGCGGGATGTTGTTTGCTTCCCGGATCACTTCCGGCGTGGTCCTGAATTTGGCGGCGATGGTTTCGATTCGCTCGCGTGCATTGGTGACCTTGTGCGCAGTCCATGACGATAGCGTGTGGCCCCATTTCGCCAGATTGGTCTTGAATTTTTCGGCATTGCTTTGCGGCAGTAAAATCTGGGTATTCGTGCTGCCGGTGATGACCGGCCGGTTGAACTGCGGGTTCAATGCCTTGAATTCGTCGATCGGCAGCTCTGCCAGCTCGGCCGCAATCGCAATATCGATATCGCGCGTCTTGGCGATCGTTACGAAATACGGCTGGTTATCGACCCTGGGCAACGTGATGCCGTAATTGCCCGGCATCGCAATAATGTTCTTGACTGCTTGCAGCTTCGGCACGTAATTTCGCGTTTCTACCGGCATGTACTTTGAAAGCCCATTAAAATCGGTAGGGCGGTGGGCGGCGCGAGCTTTCCTGATCGCGCGCTGTACCGAACCTTCTCCCCAGTTATAGGCGGCCAGTGCCAGCTGCCAGTCGCCGAACATGCCATGCAGCTTTTGCAGGTAAGTCAGCGCGGCATCGGTCGACGCCAGTACGTCGCGCCGTTCGTCCTTGAACATGGTTTGCTTGAGCTTGTAGACACGGCCGGTCGAGGGAATGAATTGCCACAAGCCGGCGGCCCTGGCGCTTGAATACGCTTCCGGGTTGAATGCCGATTCGATAAACGGCAACAGCGCGAGTTCGGTCGGCATGTTGCGCTTTTCGAGTTCCTGAACGACGTGGAACAGATAGCGCGAAGCGCGCGCCGTGGTGCGGTCTATATAGTCGGGGCGCGAAATGTACCAAGTGGTCTGGGTGGTCACCAGCTTGTTATCCAGATCCGGAATACCAAATCCCTTGCGAATGCGGCCCCAGACATCGACTTCCCCAATTGCAATGACCTGCATCAGCGGATCGTTCGGATCGAACGGCTGGCTGGGCGTATAGGCGAATATCGAGATATCGTTGGCCTGGGCAGCAATCGGTGTGCCGATCAGCAATAGCGCTGCGCAGACTAGGTTCTTCAGTTTTGACGGATGCATGGGTTCGCTTTTAATTGTTACCGACTCGCGATTAGCCGGCGATGCGAGGAAGTGGTATTGAGTGTACGTAAGCACCTTTCACTGCGTCAAGAAAAATTACATTTGATTGACGCAGCGCAAATATGTACACTGGGGAACTCGGTAAATATTACCTATAGGAATTTTTCCATTCGCGCAAGGCAGTAAAAACTGCAATTGGTTCCTTCCGTACAATACGTCCGGCAGATAGCAGGCGATCGGCTATTGCCGGCTCGTCATAGCGCAAAAATGGATTGGTGGATTTTTCCAGGCCGATGGTGGATGGTACCGTAGGCTTGCCTTGGTCCCGCTTGGCCTGCTCGGATCGAATGCGGACAGTCAAGGCATCGTTTTCGGGCTCGATTTCCCGGGCGAAGCGCAAATTCGACAGCGTATATTCATGCGCGCAATAAACCTGCGTCGTATCCGGCAATGCGGTCAATTTGGCCAGGGAATTCGCCATTTGCATCGGCGTGCCCTCGAACAACCGCCCGCAACCGCCCGCAAACAGCGTATCGCCGCAGAACAGCCAGCCCTGTTCCGGCGCAACATAGGCGATATGGCCGCGCGTATGGCCGGGAACATCGAGTACCGACATGGTCAGTGCCAGTTCGGGGAGGGTTACCCGATCGCCCTCCTCCAACGCATCGGTGACGCCTGCGATCGCCTCGTTGCGCGGACCGAATACCGGTACTTTAAAGCGTTGCAACAAGGCCGGCACACCGCCGACATGGTCAGCATGATGATGTGTCAGTAAAATAGCAGTCAGGGACAGCTTGAGCGCATCGAGTGCCGCGAAGATGGGCGCAGCATCACCAGGATCGACTACCGCGGCGTGTACACCGTCGTGAATCAGCCACAAATAATTATCGGCAAACGCCGGGACAGCCGATACACTCAACTGATTATGAGAGCTCATTTTATCAACGCCGACGGTACATTCATACTAGAATCGGTACTGGCAAGACGCGCGGCGCGTCGATGAGTGGCAGGCATAGCATGGATCATCCGTTAACTGAAAAACCCATTATAGCGCTCGGCCCCTGGCTCGAGAGTCCCGCAGGCAGTTATGTACGGGCATGGGAGCAAACACGCCTGAATGCATTGACGGCAGACATTTTCGGATTCAACGCGGTACAGATCGGGCTTCCCCAGATCAATGGGCTGGACGGTAACCGGATGCCGAACAAATGGCTGACCGATACCCATCTGCCGCAGAACACCGATGTACCGATTGTCATGGTGCATGATTTCGCCGAGCTGCCGTTTGCGTCGCAAAGCTTGGACCTGGTGGTATTGCCGCATGTTCTGGAATTCGCAGCGGAACCGCATCAGGTGTTGCGCGAGGTCGAACGCGTGCTGATCCCCGAAGGGCAAGTGATCGTCTGCGGCTTCAACCCGGCCAGCCTGTGGGGTGCACGGCAAGCGGCAGGCCGATTGTCTGGTGCGCATTTTTTGCCGCAGGATGGCGAGTTCATCAGAGTGGCGCGCTTGAAGGATTGGCTGAAATTGCTCAATATGGAAGTCAATCGCGGCCATTTCGGCTGTTATGCGCCGCCATGCGCGACCGAGAAATGGCTGACCCGGTTTTCTTTCATGGAAAAGGCCGGCGATCGCTGGTGGCCTTATCTCGGCGCGGTCTATATTGTGCAGGCAATCAAGCGGATCAAAGGCATGCGCCTGATCGGTCCCGCATGGAAGAAAAAGACGGCGCGAGCGACCCAGGGCGTACCCGTCACTAACAAGGCACACAAGCATGAAGAAAACTGAAATATTCACCGATGGCGCGTACGAGCTCTGCACTTCCTTCGGTCGCAGACATCCGGGGCCCGGGTGCGTTTCGGCCGGTCCGTTTGAACAAGAAAAAACAGGAACTGCCGCATGAGCTGGGTCGCATACACGGACGGGGGCGCAGCGCCATCCAACCCCGGTCCGGCCGCATGGGGTGCGGTTATCATTTCGCCCGATAAAGTGACCATCCGTCGCTTCAACGGTTACATAGGGATCGGTACCAATCAGATTGCGGAGCTGACCGGTGCAATCGAAGGACTGTCCCGCGTGCCGGAAGGTGCCGCGGTGGAGCTGGTCTCCGATAGCCAATACGTGCTTAAAGGACTGACGGAATGGCGTGCCGGCTGGGAGCGTCGCGGCTTTCGCAATTCCAAGAATGAGGCAGTCGCAAACCTTGCGTTATGGAAGAGGCTTTATCAGGTGGCTGACGCCCGAAAAGTCACTACCCGCTGGGTCAGGGGACACAACGGTGACCTGTTCAACGAGCAGGCCGATATACTCGTCGCCGAAGCCCTCGCGTCCGCGAGAAATTCAGGCGCTTTCAAGACGGGCGGCGTTTCTTGAGGTTTGGTTCGATTGAACTGATTCGAGTGCCTGATCTCGGCGGGCGTGCCGCAATGCCGTCCGCTGATCCGGTCATTATCTGATCTCGCATATAGATGGAAATAATGACTCGGAATATTCGCTATAGCGAAGAGTAATCGCTCCACAGAGTTGTGCCGGGCTGACCGATCTGTTGCGTGGTTGACGATGGCCTCTTCGCAAATGAAGATATCTTCAGCCCATGTTGGCGCACTCAGATGTCAATCAACTGAAGTGGACGAGGTGTCCTCAACTCTGCATCGTCATATGGCCGGCGGCGTTCACGACAGCGTTCTCATTCAACACTCATGGTCTGATATTTGTGGCGGACGGAAATTGATTCGTCGACATCCTCTATACGGATTGCGGTCGCTTGCGGTCTGATCGCCGATGGTGCGACGCAAAAAAAGACGAATCCAGCTGAACTTGATCAAAAAGCCATAGTCGTAATAAGGCGTATTGATGCGCAAATAATAATTGCTTGACCCAATGTCAAGTAATGTTTATTAAATAATTTTTATTATAGAGGCTACATATGCAAACGTTTCCACAAGTGATAACACCGGCAGTAAAAGCTCACTTGGACGAGCAATTTTCGCTATTTAGCGACATGTCCAAAAACTTGTTCAATACAATGCAGAAAGTCAATGAGTTGAATATGCAGGTCGCGCAAACAGTCCTGGAAGAATCCATCTCGAGCGCTCAGCAAGTATTGGAGGCCAAGGATCCGATCGAAGCTATTACCATCGCCACATCCCAGGCCCAACCCGCCGCAGAAAAATTGCGGGCATACCAGCAGCATCTTACAAGTATTGCGGCAGGAACCCAAGTCGACCTGGCGAAAACGGCCGAATCCCATGTGCCGCAGGCGACTCGCACCGCCGCAGCAGTAGTAGAAGAAGTGACGCAAAGAGCCGCTGAAGAAACCGAAAAATCCAGGCAGCGGCAAAGAAGTGCAATGGAAAAACTGACAAATCCGATCAATAGGCCTGCAGACGCCAGCATGCAAGGGCAAGGTGCCGGCACGCAAGGGCAAGGTGCCAGTACGCAAGGGCAGGGTGCGCGCAAAAGCGCATAAGCATAAGCGACAGCATCAAAACCTGCGGCCCGAACGCCCGGACAAGGCGGGGGCCGTATGTGAAAGGGACGAATATCCTGTCTACAGCACTCGGCGGCAATTTTGTGCGACGTCTTCAGGCGATCTGAAAAGAATCTGGCGCATGTTTCATGTGCAAAATTCTGTCACTGTGAACCTGTTCGAGTGAAAGAGAAAAACGCTCATTGGTTCAGGAAAGGATTTAGCGAGATTCGACCTGCTTATCCTTCACGACGTTCACATTCAACCATCACCTCCCTCGTAAATCGTAAAACAGTCAGTCACCCGCAAAAGTTTTGCAGTCATGCAGGTGAATGGAATGGACGTGCTTGCAAATTCAGTTGTTGGCATTGCCGCCACCGAATCAATCGCCAGATCGCATGCCCTGCAGATCAAGCTCTTCTTTAAAACTGCCCGGTCCGGGAAATTCGGCAGCGGCGTTCACGTCGGAAAAATTTCATGAAAAGCAATGATAAAAAGAGAGCGGCCGTACACGAAGCGGCTCCCCTGCGGCAAAGCGGCCGGATCGGCGGATTCATTCCGGAGTTGTTGGCAGGCCTGGGTTTCTCCTGGCCCGTCGGCGAAGCGACATCCGGCATTCATGAAAACAAAATTGATGCGCCCGGCTGCGGCGAATTCATTGCCGGGTCTTATAGCAATCATGTCGGCACACGCAACTACAAACTGTATATTCCGGGCGGCTATCACGGTCAGTCAATGCCGCTGCTGGTAATGCTGCATGGCTGTACGCAAAGCCCGGA
>DASYKE010000106.1:0-16502 GCA_035995725.1 Burkholderiaceae bacterium
TGCCGTTGCGCCGCCGCTGGGTGGTGGAACGTTCTTTCGGCTGGATGATGAACTGGCGTCGCCTGGTACGAGACTACGAGCAGCGGATCGACGTTTCCGAACAAATGATTTACGTCGCTATGGGAAGCCTCCTTCTCAAACCACTATTCGATGAAAACTAGTTTTCAAACAGGCTTTAAGGGCTAATTCGGCAACGCCAGGCGCAGCGCTTCGATGACTGTCCGCCGTACGTCGCGCCAATGCCGTGGCCCCTCAAGAACATGCTGCTGATTGATCTCCATCTCAATGCCTAGATAAATATCTCCCGGCAAACGCTGGCGCAAAGCAGTGGTGAACCCATCGCTGCTTCCCGCGTAAGGATAATTCAGCCGGACCGTCAGTGCAGGATCCAGCAATCTGAGTGCATTGCGCCAGCGTTGGCACAGCGCCTGTTCGCCGGGGCGGGCCGGATCGTAGAGCAAACCGATATCGGCTTCGCGGGTTTTGCCGTCGAGTTCCGGTGTGAAACTGTGGCAGGAAATATGGATGACCCGGTTGCCGTCGGCGACCGCCTGCGCAATCTGCGTTTCCACCTTGGTCCTGTACGGCTGATAATAGCGTTGGAAGATTTCTTGCCGAACCGTTGCGGATGCGGCTCGGGTCACTTCGGAGTATACCCGCGGATGAGAGATCGAGCGGTTCAGGTCGATCAGCAACCGGCTCACGGTGGAGGCGTACAGCGGTGCGTGCAACGCGCCGGATAATTCCCGGGCCAGGCGCAATGCGCCGGCGTCGTAGCCGCGATGCGTCGACAATAGCGCTTCATGTTTGCTGAACAAGGAAAGATAACGGGAAGGAATGCGGTTCCCGCCGTGTTCACAGGTAACCAGAAAAAAGTCGCTTGTCACACAATTATTGACCTTTACGTGATTCGCGACAGAAGTGCGTTTGTTCTTGTCTTCGCCCTTTCGAAAAGGATTAGGGCGGGGGATTGAACAGTTCAAAACTGTCGCCCATTATGTAATGCTCAACAGGCTGCCATGAACATCCGGCCTTCTTGCAGGCAGTCGCACAATTGCCGGTAGACCGCTGTCAGCCGCCTGCTCGAATAATCGCCGTCGACGGCTCGCAGAATGCGCCGCGCCAGCGGCCCCTGTTCCAGTATCGTCTGCAACGGTTCGTGCCAAAGGGCTGGCAATTTCCGATCTCCCCGTTGTATTGTTTCGATCAGGTGATGCCATAGCTCATGCGCAGTGCATTGACTTCCTGGAAAACCGATCAGGGCGAGGTAGCGGGCATCATCGATTACCGCCTGATCCGCACTGCGTATACAGTCGAGCAGGATGGCAGCCAGTGCATCGGTGCCGATCTCTTGCTGCGGCGCCAGTGCCGGCTGTGCATTCCCTCGGGTCGGCTGTGGCGTTGGCGTTGCATTCCCTACGATCACATTCCCTGCGGCGACCAACGGGAGTGCAGAGCTCACACTCCCTCTGGTTGCCGGTCCGGCGACGTACAGGGCTTCGACCACGGCAACAGTCGCCGCGGCAATCGCCAGATCCGCCTGCGGGCATTCCTGTGTATCGATCACCCGTATCTCGATTGCATTGCGGTCGAAGCGCGCAATCGCGCCGCGTGAATTAAGCCACTCGTGTTGCAAGATGTGCTGCGGGTCGTGTGGCGCGATGTCGCGGTACATCGGCGCCAGGATTATTCGCTCATAGTCGGCGCGGCTCGATACTGTTTCCGGAATTACCTGGCCCGTGATCGATTCGATGGATTGTGCGTTATTGCGATACGCCTCCATCCGAAAATCGGCAAAGCCGGTATTACTGCCTTCGGCAATCGGCGAACTGGCGGCCAGCGCGGGCAGGATCGGCAGCACCAGGCGCACCGCGGCGTGCAGGCGGGCAAACTCGCCGTCATTGGCAAACGGCAGGTTGATATGCATGCTCTGCAGATTGGCCCAGCCATGGGAGTTGCAGTCGAAGATTCGCCCGTAAGTTTGATAGAGCTCGGCATTGGCGTGAGGCCACAAGCGCATTTCGCGGCGCGGGTCCATCCATGGATGCATCGCAGTCGGCATCAATCGTGCCCCGAACAACTCAAGTATGCGGTTGATGTATCGCACTTCGGTTTGAAAGGCGATCGGCAAAGATTCCAGCGCGGCGGCCGGACGCCGGTTCTTTATCTCGATCACATGCAGCGCCATTTCATTGGACCATCCCAGCAGGCCGCGGTCCACATCAGAGGTAAAGACATCGGTTGCCGCGCGCAGCAGCTGGTCGGCGATCGGCACCGGCGACAACTGGTGGCGATCGACGATCATGTACTCGAGCTCGACGCCGTAACCTTGGAATGCGGCCAGCGCAGGCGTACCGTTGCCAATCATGCAATGCTTCCCTTGCGCGCCTCAATACGTTTTCTGAACACGCTCATCACTTCCCGGTACAGCGCATCCTTGAGCACGCCATCCTCATTGCCGGCATCCACGTTCGGGTTATCGTTGATTTCGATGATGTAGCACCGGGCGCCGCACTGCTTCACATCGACGCCATAAAATCCGTCGCCGATCAGGTTGGCAGCCTGCATCGCAATATCGACCACTTCGGGCGGCGCTGCGGCGACAGCCAATGCCTGCGCCGCGCCTTCACACGATTTTTCATTTTCTTCATGCTTGATGATTTGCCAGTGGCCCGGCGCCATGAAGTACTTGCAGACGAATAACGGCCGCCGGTCGAGGACCCCGACGCGCCAGTCGAACTCGGTCGGAAGATACTCTTGCGCCAGGATCAGTTCCGATGTTTCGAATAACGCTTGCACCTTTACCAGCAACTCTTCTTCGGATTCGGCTTTCTCGACCCCGATCGAGAAGGCGCCGTCGGGCTGCTTCAAGATACAGGGAAGACCCAGCGCGGGAATAATCCGGTCCACATTGTCACGATGCACCATCAGTGTCGTGGGAATGGGGATATGATGCCGAGCCAGCAATTCGCTCATGTACACCTTGTTGCTGCATTTCAGAATCGACTCCGGATCATCCATCACCACCATGCCCGCTACGGCCGCCTTGCGCGCCAGCTGATACGTATAATGGTTGATATTGGTGGTATCGCGAATGAACAGCGCATCGAATTGCGTCACCCGGTCGGCATCGGCCCGGCTGATTACTTCGCACCGGATGCCCAACGATTCCGCCGCTTCCTGAAATTTGTGGATAGCTGCGGGATTCGATGGCAGTGCATGGCAATCCGGACTGCGCAGGATTGCCAGCGTAGGTTTTTGCGCGGCTGGTTCGCGCATCCTCAGCCTGTGGCCTTTCAGACAGTCAGTGGCGGCCTGCGTGGCGACTCGAAACTGGTCTGCCGCAATCTCGCCAACAGTCATCGCCTTTGCGCGACGCAAGTGCCAGCCTGTGGTGTCGCGCTCGAACCGGACCCGCAACAGTGGCGTCCGCAGCAAATTGAACAGCTGTTCGCCCAACTGATCGTAATGCCTGTCGGCGGTGCGGCCAAAGTAGATTACCAGCTCGAACGTATCCGAATCGATATGCAGCAATGAAGACTGAAGCAGCTGGCTCAGGTTTTCGGTGACCAGATGGCTCACGTTGTCGGACTGTAAGTCTTCTATCGCCTGTACGTCAGGCAACGGCTGGTGTCCGCGCGCTTCCGCCAGCATGGAAACATAATATCCGCGGCTTTGATAACGATAAGATTGGCATAGATTAAAAACCTTGGTATCGGTGCAGTCCGCATAGGTGGCATCCGTCAGGTAGATCCGCGCCGGGAGGATTTTCACGCCGGGAAGTTCGAACGGCCAGTCACGCACATGACTGACGACAAAAAGAATATTCATGGAATTGCCTGTTGCGCCCGGCGGCGCGGATGAATGACCAGAAGATTGGCGTCATGGGTCACGATTCCGAGCAGTACCGCTCCGATGACACGGTCAATGCCGATCCAGTATTCATGTGAACCGCCATATGGATTTTGCTGATAAGGATCCATTACGAGCACTTTATGGCGTTCTATGTCATATCCTGCAATGACGACGAAATGTCCAGACGGCAATCCTCGTATGTCGTCCGGCGTATCGTCCGGTCCGTATTCACGCGGGGTGCGATAGAGATAAGTCGAGCTCAAGCCGCTGATGATCGGCAGTCTGCGGCGCAGTATTCCGTGGATCAAGCCGCGCGACAGGTCCGCCTGGCGCAATCGTCCGCCCAGCTCGAGAAATTCCAGATACCCGGCGGTAGCCCGCTGCAGTCGGGCATCCGGCTTTATCTCGCGTTGCAGCAGCAAGCGTTCCGCAAGTTCGGCGCGGGACAGGGGAAACCAGGTCGGATCGAACACGTTCAAGTTATAGGTATAGATGGTGGCGCGATAGCCCTTGCGCAATGCATCGCATGCGAGGAAAACCGCGAAAGTGCCCCCAAGTTCGAGACGGCCGGTTCGCGCAACCACCGCGTCGATCGCTTCATCGTCGCCCCAATATCGATATACCGCGTGCAAACAGGTAGGCCCGCATGTTGTTTCATCCGGCTGGGGCAGTATTTTGACGGGCAGGCGTAGTGTGATTGGAATCACGGTAAAAAACTTCTTCGGTGTTGCGGCAGGTACAGCTTCAGGCGCCACGCTTATGGATTGCATTTTTCAGGCCATACATCGAGCGTAGCCATGCAAAGTGCGATTTCAGGCTGACGGTGATACAGGTTATTTCCCGGATTATTCAGATACCGATATGTTGGTTGCAGATGGCTGTAGACTTGATAGCCGTGTAAAAATTCCATTGCGTGCCGCATGCATGCGAGATGCCGAACGAGAGCGGCATCACGTTGCGACGGGAGTTGCTGGGCAGGATCGATATTGACGGTGATACTGCCCTGCTGGTCGCATTCAATCTTGGGCCGATGCAAGCATTTGGCAGGTGACACTGTTCGTTGCCGGCCTCCGAACGGCAGAAGCTTATTTATTTTCTCCGATGAGGTGGTGGAACAGGCGGCTTCTCATGGATTCCGGCTTTTTACAGCCTGTAGCAAGCCGAAACATGAGCATGCCGCCAAGCCAAGCTATTTACATTTTCTTTTGGGTGGAGCCGGCGGCATCCTGCACTTTTTCGCCGCCGCGCTCAATATCTTTCCCCGCGCCTTTCATGGTATTGCAAGCGGTTAATCCCATTGCAAAGGCCAGTACGCTCAAGACAGCCATCAGTTTCCTCATGATTTTTTTTCCTTTCAGATTAGTGTATAAAAATAAATACTTCCTACCCTTTGCACAGCACAGCAAAACCAACTGGAACACCATTGCTACCGTCGCTGTGACCTGCGCGCCTGCACAAATCCCGCGATGCTGGAAAACAGCCTGGCCGCCATGCGCATTTTCGCCGGATCGCGCAATATCATCATTGCCGCAGTCGCCAGACCGGTGATGGCAGCACGTCCGGCCACGACCGGGCCAGCGCGCGCGACAGAGCTGCTTGTCATGTCGGTACTTCTGATGTCGGTACTTCTGGTTCGCGCGGTGCGCGTGGTCCTGCTCGCGTCGCCGGCTACGGCCCTGCTTTTGTTTACAGCAGCCTGGTTTGCGCTTACTGCAGTTCGCCGGGTGGCAAGCACCCGCCCGGCCAAGGGGGTGGCAACCAGAATCGCCGTTGCCGCTGCAGCGCTCAAATAAGGATGTTGCATGATCCACCGCATCGTCATGCTGCGCGGAAATCCGGTGTCTTTACCGACAAGGCTCATATGACTTTCCGTATTTTTCCCCTCGAACGTATGGGATTGCATCAGCATCCGGCGATAGGCTTCGCGACTTGCATGTATTTGTTCCAGTAGCGCTTGTCTTTCCTCTTCCAGCGAATGAGCATGTTTCATATACTCTCTTTCACCAAGTTGACATCCTGCTTCAGCTCGTTGCGTAAGGTGGAAAAGGCGGATCCGGCATGGGCATGCTTGCGGGCCATTGCAATGCCGGCGCCCGACGCCGCGCCATAAAGAAGCACCACGAACCACGCTGCAAGCGCGCGATACGGCGTGTCCCAAAAAGTAAGAATGATTGCGACACCGACAAAAATTGCCACCAGCAATGCGAATATCGCGCCGACAGCATACCCGAGCATCAGCACACCCAGCTCGCGCCCTTGAAGTTTCATTTCAATCCGCAATAGCTCAAGATAATCTCCGAGCCGCTCCAGCGCGATTGCGGATATCTGTTTGGATTTATGCAGGGTTTCAAACACCGTAGTATTTCTCTAATGAAAGTTAAAGAGCAAACGCTTGTCGGACAAATCAATTGCGGCGTAACAGCGCGCCGAGCAACAGGCCGATTCCGGTAGCGATTGCAACGGCCTGCAGAGGCCGTTCTTTCACGTACTCGCTGGTGGCATCGACGCCGGAACTGATCTGCTTGCTTGCTTCCGTTGCCATTCCCTTGGCGGTTTCTCTCACTGAGCTGAATTTATTCATTAGCCGATCACGCGCTTCGCTCAATTCCCTGTCGGTCAGCGTGGAGGCGCGCGACATCAGTGAATCGAGATCGCTTTTGAGACTGGTCAGCTCACTGCGCAGATTGGAACCGGATTGCTGGCTGGCACTGGTTGCATCCTTGTATACGCTTTCGTTCGCTTTGCCGTCGCCGCCGACCGGATTGGAGCTGCTGTCAGTTACGCCGGATGAAAGGTTTGTTTCCATGTATGTCTCCTTTTTGCGTTTGATCAATAAGATCAAATGCGATAAATAAAATTTCGCCATACGTTTGATCAAGCCAATCAAACCCAGCCGTGCGGCAATCACTACAGTCCGAAAGAGGCTGGTTTGACGGGATATCGGCTTTTCTGCTGGCGACGAATAAAGTGTGCCCACTACTTGTTGCAAAGGATGTGCCAGGTTGGCAACTCACGCTTAAATGCTTGATATTGAAAGATATGCAAGAGGACTTCACAGGAACTTGGGAAGCGCTTGGGAATTCAGGTATTCCTTTTTGCAGAAGTTACGTGTAAGTTTTGCAGTCAACCATCTTGCAAAGCGGAAAGGCGGTTCGACGTTGCACCTTCGCACCGATTTACAGCGCGCGAGGAAAGATACGCGGAGAAGTCCATGACGCGGTCGGGAGGGCATCGGTCAATGGCGATCGATGCATCGCGCTTGCCGCGCTTGCTTTTGATAAAACACTTGGCAGCTTCGATACCGTTGAATATGCGTGTTGCAGGTGACGCAGATTGTGCCGGTTGTTGCCGGCGTCGTATTTCAGAGTGCCTTGCATCGAGGGTGCGCGTGCAAAAATGTGATGCCGGTACGTGAGCCTTGTGCTCCGTTTTTCAGGTCCAATAAAGAAGGGTCAATGGCGCTTACTGGCATGGACGTTGCGTAAAATTGCAACGGCAAATCTGCGCCGGAATTCGATACGAAAAATGTCACCTGCGTGTCGAGACAGACGGCTGATTCTCGAATGGCGCAAAACTGGAGATTGTCATGCAACAAGTCACTGCCCGACAAATGCAAGCCTGTATCGATGCCTGCCAGAAGTGCCACAATGTTTGTCTGCGCGCCGCGTTCGGCCACTGCCTTGAAATGGGAGGCAAACATGTGGAGCCCGGACATTTCCGGCTGATGCTGGATTGCGCGGACGTATGTCAAAGCACGGCTAATTTCATGTTGAGGCGATCGGATTTCCATGATCAGCTATGCCTCGACTGCGCGACTTTGTGTGACTACTGTGCGCAAAGCTGCGCACAGCTGAGCGGCATGACAGACTGTGTAGAAGCGTGCCGCAACTGCGCAGAAAGCTGTCATCAAATGGCCGTTGCAATGATTTGATCGGAAGTCCGCCTTGTCAAAGCGCCGCAAGCCATCGGCATGAACGACGAACATGATTGCACAAGCTCGGATGTCCGATCACAGCGCGAGCGTCAGCGCACATGAACAAGCCGCCGTGTGACCGGCATTCAAGCGACTGGCCGGCGTGTTCGGTGAGCTTGGACAACCCCCGCTCGATCAAGCATTCGGTTATGCTGGCGGCATGAAACAGATATGTGAACCTGCAACCGGCGGATTGAATGAGATTGTCGTGCGTTCCGGCCAACTATTTCGAATCTTCCCGTACCTCATGATTGCCTGGAGTACCGCTACCGGTGCCGTGGCTACCGGCCCCAGCGTACCCGATACAATCGCGCAGCGGGCCATTGCCTGCACCGCGTGCCATGGCAAGGAAGGGCGGGCAACCAGCGACGGCTACTATCCCCGCATCGCAGGCAAGCCGGCAGGTTATCTTCACAATCAATTAATGAACTTCCGTGAGGGCCGCAGGCAATATCCGCTGATGACATATATGGTCGATCATCTGTCGGATGCATACCTGCTTGAAATAGCCGGCTATTTCGCCGGCCTGCACCTGCCTTATCCGCCGCCGCAAGTCATCGACGTGCCGCCGGCAGTGCTCGAACGAGGACGTCTTCTGGTGACGTCCGGCGACAGTTCAAAAAATGTTCCTGCCTGTGTCGCATGCCATGGCAAGACGTTAACGGGCGTTGCACCATTCATTCCGGGTTTGCTCGGATTGCCGCGCGACTATCTGAATGCGCAATTCGGCGCCTGGAAGAACGGTGCCCGGCGCGCTGCGGCGCCGGATTGCATGGCGCAGGTTGCCGCGCGACTGAGCGTGGAAGAAATCAGCGCGGCATCTGCCTGGCTTGCGTCGCAACCTGTTCCGGGCGATCTTGCGCCGCTGTCGGCTGCATCGGTCAAGCTGCCCATGTCATGCGGTAGTGTCCCGCAATAACAAGGAGCTGCCCATGATGCGCATCCTGTTCATTATCCTGGCGGCGATTGTCGTGATCCCGGGCGTTTTGATCGGCATCGAAATCGTGCGTGAACCCGGCCGCGACGAACCAAGCGTCGCGGTTGCCGATGTGTCCGAGCAAATCGCCAAAGGCAATTATCTGGCGCGCGCCGGAGATTGCATGGCATGCCATACCGCGCGCGGCGGCTCGTCGTATGCGGGCGGGCGCAGGATTCCCACGCCGTTCGGCGATATTTTTTCACCGAATATTACTCCCGATACCGCGACCGGCATAGGAAGCTGGACATCGAACGATTTTTGGCGGGCGCTGCACAATGGGAAATCGAAGGATGGCAGCTTTCTGTATCCGGCATTTCCCTATCCTAATTACACCAAGGTCACGCGGGCCGATTCGGATGCGATCTTTGCCTATATCAAGACGCTGTCGCCGGTACACCGGCCCAATCAGCCGCATCAACTGCGTTTTCCATATAACCAGCGACTCTTGCTGGCGGGCTGGCGGGCGCTCTATTTCCGCCCCGGCATATATAGTCCCAACCCCGGCCAGTCCAACGAGTGGAATCGTGGCGCCTACCTGGTGCAGGGCCTGGGCCATTGCAACGCGTGCCACACTAACCGGAATGTGCTCGGCGCGACCGAGACCAGGGGCGATCTTGCCGGCGGCATGATACCGATGCTCAACTGGTACGCGCCTTCGCTGACGTCGGATGCCGAAGCCGGGCTCGGGGACTGGCAGCCGCAGCACATCGCCGACTTGCTCAAAACCGGCATTTCCCCGCGCGGCACCGTGTTCGGGCCGATGGCAGAAGTAGTGCGGGAAAGCCTGCAATATCTGTCCGACCGCGACATCCTCGCAATGGGCGGTTATCTCAAAGCGCTGCCGCAGACCGACCCAGCGTCGAAACAAGAATCCATTGAGCTATTGTCGCTGCAGGAAGCCAGCAGCTCGCTCAAGCTGGGCGCGGCTCTCTACGAGAAGCATTGCGCGGATTGTCATCAGGCAACCGGGGAAGGTGTTCCCCCGGCGTATCCGCCGCTGGCGGGCAATCGTTCAATTAACACGCCCTCCGCCATCAATTCGATCCGCATGGTAGTGAATGGCGGTTTTCCGCCGAGCACGACTGGCAACCCGCGCCCGTTCGGCATGCCGCCGTTCGGCCCGGCGATGGATGATGTTGAAGTGGCTGCAGTCGTGTCGTATATCCGCAATTCATGGGGCAACCGCGCCGAATTCGTGTCACCGGTGGAAGTCAGCCACTATCGGGCCGTGCCTCTCGACTGAGATCGCGACATCGATGTTTTGGCAATCCGTGCTTGCATAGGCTGGATAGTTTCACTGGCGCATGGGCAACGATCGCTGCCCGCATTTTCGTTTGCCGGCGTTACAAAACGGCATTCGAGCACAGATGATTTTTATTGCGACATCATGTTTTAATTTCCACATAGCAATGTGGCGTTCATATTTGATTCCGCAATCTTCAATCCGAAGCATTGATCCGCAGGCAGCATCGCACTGAGCGCCTGTGTATAAGTGCCGCCGCTTGCACCGTACACCCAATGAACTATAGTGATAGTCACGCAGACAGGCGCGGCTGTCCCGGCGGCTTGCCGGTCGTGCGTTGCCGGTTTGAAGAGTAATGCCTTTCAGAAAGATTTGATGCAGCATAAATAGTGCGCTATCGCCAAGCGAGTTTTGGCATGATTTGCGAGGGATCAAGGAAAGGCAAGAATGGGAGGCGGCTAGCTGCATTGTCGCTTCGAAAATGATAGCGTTGACAGATCGATTGCAGGCAAATCAGCAGGTCCACCCACGTGAAGAAAGTTACGCTTTATAGCAAGTCTGGTCGGGCGCGTACCGACGTTTCCGCGTTGAACCGTCAATCCGGCATCGGCCTGGAAAGCGAAGCCGTTCCCGTTCAGGATTCTGGCCGACGGCGGTATGCCGCCCGCATCCGCAAGTTCATAGCACGCCATGAACGCTTCTTTCTGGTCGTCTCTGCCGGGCTGGTGAGCATGCTATTGATGATCGCGTATACCGCAAGCCAGCCGCCGGTCCGCCAGATTACGCAACGCAATATCGACGCGGCCGTGATGCATACGCTGGACACCAATGTGCTGCCATCGCCAGAGACGAAGGCTTTCAACATCGTTCAGCGCTCCGTTGTGCGGGTGCGCCAGCTGGGACAGCTTCAGGACAAGGATCCCGACCGGATAAGAGGTGTCGGCACCGGAGTGGTGATCGTCGATAACGGGACAATTCTCACCAATCTCCACGTGGTAGCCGGCGCCGAGCGCGTACAGGTGGTATTTTTCGATGGCTTGGTATCGGACGCTGCGGTGATTGCATTGCAGCCGGAAAACGATCTCGCGGTATTGCAGGCGATGACTATTCCCGACGATCTGGTCCCTGCCACTTTGCGATCGACAGCCGACCTCGCAATGGGCGACAAGGTCATTGCGGTCGGTTTTCCATTCGGTCTCGGCCCGTCGGTTTCATCGGGCATTGTTTCCGGGCTGAAGCGCGAGTACCAATCCCCGGAAGGCAAGCGCCTGCTGACCAATCTGATCCAGTTCGATGCGGCAGCCAACCCGGGAAACTCCGGCGGGCCGCTGGTGACTATGGATGGCGCGGTGGTGGGAATCGTCACCGGGATATTGAACCCCACCGTCCTGCGCGTCTTCATCGGCATCGGATTTGCCGTGCCGATTGAAAACGCAGCAACGGCGGCCGGCACACCGCCGTTCTAATCCCGCAACACAATCGAGCAGACTCCCATGAATGATAGACAAGCAGGCCGCGCCGATGTCGCGCACCAAATGGAGCACATTCTCTACGAGGTGAAAAAAATAGTCGTCGGCCAGGATCATTTCCTGGAGCGGATACTGGTGGCCTTGCTGGCGCAAGGACATCTGCTGGTCGAAGGTGTGCCGGGGCTTGCCAAGACACTGACGATCAATACGCTGGCGCGAACCATTCACGGAACGTTCCGCCGCATCCAGTTTACCCCCGACCTGGTTCCGGCGGATCTGGTGGGAACCCGGATCTACAACCAGAAAACCGGCGAATTCACGACCTCGTTCGGTCCGGTATTCACCAATCTTCTTCTTGCCGATGAAATCAACAGGGCACCGGCCAAGGTGCAAAGTGCGCTGCTCGAGGTCATGCAGGAATACCAGGTCACCATCGCCGGCGAAAGCCATCGGGTGCCCGAGCCGTTTCTGGTAATGGCGACCCAGAACCCGATCGAGACCGAGGGCACCTATCCGCTGCCGGAAGCCCAGGTCGATCGCTTCATGATGAAGGTGCTGGTCGGCTATCCCAGCGAGGAAGAAGAGTGCGTGATCGTCAACCGGGTGACCGGCGCCGCGACCGCCGTCTCCACGGTCGCGACGACCGGGCAGCTGATGCTGCTGCAACGCGAGTGCAGAACCGGATACGTCGATCCGTCGCTGGTGCAATACGCGGTGCGACTGGTATCGGCCACGCGTGACCCTGATCGCTACGGCGTCCCCGACGTGGCGCAATATCTTTCCTATGGCGCCAGCCCGCGCGCCACCATTCACATGGTGGAGGGAGCGCGAGCGCTCGCGTTTCTGCGCGGACGCACTTACGTCGTGCCTGAGGACCTGACGGATATCGCGCCGGACGTATTGCGGCACCGGCTGTCGCTGTCATACGAAGCGCTGTCCGATGCGCTGACGCCTGACCAACTGATCCGCCGGATCATGAAACATTTGCCGGCTCCCGAAAAGCCGCTCCAGACCCATGTCAGAGTTGACGCAAACGCCTGACGCGATCCTGCGCCGGCTCGAGTGGACGGTGATACGCCGCCTCGACGGGTTGCTGCACGGTGATTACCGCACGCTGTTCCGCGGTTTCGGCGTGGATCTCGCCGATCTGCGCGAGTACGAGTATCACGACGATGTCCGTCACATCGACTGGAACGTCACTGCTCGTCTGCAGACGCCATATGTCAGGGTGTACAACGAAGAGCGCGACATCACCGCATGGTTCCTGCTGGACTTGAGCCCATCAGTGGACTTCGGTTCGAACAAGGTGAAAAAACGGGGCGTATCGACGGAGCTGGTGACGGTTCTCGCCCGCATGCTGAGCCGCCACGGCAACCGCGTCGGCGCGATGCTTTACGGCGGCAGCGTCGATACCGTGATTCCGGCCAGAACCGGACGGCGCCAGGTGCTGCATATCCTGCACAAGATGCTGGCTCGGCCGCAACTTGCGCAATCGGCCGAAACCAACCTGCAAGACTTGCTGCGAACTGCTATTGAAGTCGTGCCGAGAAGGTCGCTGATATTTATCGTTTCCGATTTTATCAGCACTCCCGGCTGGGCCAAGCCGCTGGCGCAACTTGCGCAACGCCACGAAGTGGTGGCCGTGCGGCTCTACGACAGGCTGGAGATGGAATTGCCCGATCTTGGGCTACTCGTCATTCAGGATGCCGAGACCGGCGAACAGCTTTTTGTCGACACACACGACCGGATATTCCGTAGCCGTTTCGCGGCTGCGGCCGCGCACCGCGAGGAGTACTTGCGCGCTGCTTTTCGCCAGGCAGGCGTGGATGCGCTGGAGCTGGCGACGGACGACAACCTGATGGATGCAATTTTCCGCTTCGCCGATTTGCGCAAAAGCCGCAGCCGGCTGGCGGCAGGCGGCACCTTCCCGCAGCATCTGGAGCAATGATGACATTCTTCTGGCCCGAGATGTTGTGGCTGTTGCTTATTGTGCCGGCGGCGGTGACGGCCTATCTCATACTGCTGCGGCGGAAGAGAAAGCTTGCGTTGCGCTACGCGAGCCTGACCATCGTAAAAGAGGCGATCGGTACCGGCCAGCGAATGCGACGCCACATTCCACCGCTGCTGTTCCTGCTGGCGCTGACTTTGATGATTGTCGCGATCGCTCGCCCGGCTGCGATAGTCATGCTCCCATCCCAGCATGAAATGGTTATCCTCGTCATCGATAATTCATTCAGCATGCGGGCCAACGACATTGCGCCCAGCCGAATTGCCGCGGCGCAGGCTGCCGCCCGAAGCTTTATTGCCGAACAGCCGCGCAGCACCCGCGTCGGCGTGGTGTCGTTCGCCGCCACCGCCTCGGTGGTGCAGCCTCCGACCTTGAATCGCGAAGATATCATTGCGGCGCTCGATCGGCTGCAGCTTCAACGCGGCACCGCAGTCGGGAGCGGCCTTCTGGTCGGATTGAAAATGATTTTCCCGGACGTCGAATTCGACTTGCGGTCATCGAATCCCCGGCCCAACGCTTCGCGCGATGCTTCGCGCGGCACTTCGCTCGATGAAGCACCAAAAGCGCAAGCGCCTGATTTCAAGCCGGTGCCTCCCGGCTCTTATACTTCTGCGGTCATCGTTCTGCTTAGCGACGGCCAAACCACGACAGGGCCGGACCCGGTCGAAGCCGCCCGCATGGCCGCCGAACGCGGCGTTCGCGTCTTCACGGTCGGGATCGGCACCACCAATGGTGAAATTATGGGTGCGGAAGGCTGGTCCATGCGTGTGCGCCTCGACGAGGAATCGCTGAAGAAAATCGCGAGCGAGACCAAGGCCGAATATTTCTACGCAGACAGTGCGACGGACCTGGCAAAGATATACAAAACCCTGAATTCCCGCCTTGTCCTCGAGAAGAAATCGACTGAAATTACCGCGCTCTTCTCCGCCGCAGCCGCCTTCTTTGCACTGATTTCAGGATTGTTTTCGCTGCTGTGGTTCAACCGCATCCTCTGAACCGGGAGGATTGGAGCGGCGTTTGCTTGTGGAATTGAAATGATCTACCGGCTGCTCGCCGACCTTGTCCTGGTTTTGCACTTTGCATTTGTCGTCTTCGCCGTATTCGGTGGTGCGCTGGTGTTGCGCTATCCGAATATGCTGAAGGTACACCTGTTGGCCCTGTCCTGGGCCATCGTCGTTCAATGGGCCGACTGGGTCTGCCCGTTGACTCCCTTGGAAAATTACTTGCGCGGTCTCGGAGGCGAGGCCGGTTACGACGGAAGTTTTGTCGAGCATTTCGTGCTGAAGACTTTATATCCGCAGGAATTGACGCCGGAGTTGCGCACCATGCTCGGATTGGTATTGATCATCATGAACGTAGCGGTATACACGTTCGTGATGGCAGGCAAGCGAAGGCAAGCGCGATAAACGGTGAGACGGCGCGGGCCTTCGCGATGAGCCGGACATCTTGATTGGCCGGGACGCAACATTGCGCCTGTCATCCTGGCGGCAAACTGTTCGGGCCGTCGATCTCCTCGGAACCGGCCGCGCGCAGCCGGGCGATCCATGATCTTTGGCCGCAAGCGGCCATCGATCCGGTGGCTGCCTGTCCGATTCCATGACTGCACTTCGATTGATGTCGAGCGCGCCGCATCTAAAAAATAGACGAAAAGCAACATATTTTGCCGGCATGAAATCTGGCTGCGATTCTGAACCTGTTCGTCAATTTAAGCACTAACCTTACTCCATTGAACATTATGTTTATGTAATTCACTACAAGAAAGCCGGAGTTTATTATGTCTGAGAAACATTCCATCGCTGCCGCTCAACCGCACGCTCAACCGCAGGATGCCCCTGCCAATGGCAATGCCGCCGCCGGCGTCCCAAGCGAAATCGGGAGCAAGAGCTTGCTTAGCGAACACAAGGGAAAACTGGCTATCGGCGTCGCCGCTACGCTTGGCATCATGGTTTTTTATAACTGGCGGGAAAAGAGGCTTGCAAAAAAAGACCCTGAAGGCTACGCCAGGCTGCAAAGATTGAAGGCTTCGGTCAGAACGGACGAAACCGATGCAAAACACAAGGAAAATAAAAAAGCGCCCCACCATGTACCGGAATCATCCGAACAGTTGACTGAGAGCGGATACGGAATTCACAAACAGTGATCATGCATTTCTCATGCATGACAGTGTTGTCGGTAACAGTAGCAAGGAGTTGCAAGGCCTTCATGATGCAATCAAAGCGTTGCCGCTCCACGCAGGGCGGTAACGCCCAATTGACTGCAGCGATGCAATGCCGCCATACAGTCAGCCACGGTCAATCGAGGATACGTTAATCAGAAATACGGCCGCCCGGTTCGTAATCATCATTGCATAGTCGTTCGGCTACGATGGCAAGGAAGCATTGTCCTGGCGTCATAACCGGATTTACCGCTGATTATTTTCCTTTTCCGCCCGACTGGCGCTTTGCTACTTCCTGCCTGATGTTTTCAATCTCGGCGTCACATGCTGCTTCAATTTCATCATCGCCTTTCATCAACGCGAATACCTGAATTGCGTGGACAAGGTTGCTCTTGTAGTGCAGCTCTTTTACCGAATCATAGTCGAGTGCATCAAGAGCGAGTTTGAGACGTTCATGCATGAGTGGTTTTCCTGCCCAAAAGAAATCGGCCGAACCGGTGCCTCGGTGGAATAAGTTCTAGCCATTGCCGTCAATATATCCGGTCGGCCCAGGTCCATAACGAAACAATATTCCTGCATTCTCGATAATTGGCGCGGCTTGTTCGAAAAATGCCGATGCATCTGCCGTCGGCCTGTATTTGAGCACTACGTCGATCACGAAATCCCGATCTTTTGCGTCAGGGTAGGCAGAAAAAACTTCACCGCTTTCGATGAAGGCAAGACAGGTGTTGATCTTGTCCTGCAGTTTAAACAAATGATCGCCATCCCACTCCAGGTAGTCCGCAATGGTCAAATGCAGCGCGCCAGACAGCTTGTCTAT
>DASYKE010000107.1:0-13421 GCA_035995725.1 Burkholderiaceae bacterium
TTCCATACTGAAAGTCTGCTTTCGATTGCTGATGACAGATATGCGATTTGGTGATGACTCTCTTGAATTGCCCACATTAACCGTGGATAAGACTGTGGATAATCGGCAATGTTTTCGCCTAAGAGCTTAATTGCAAAGCCATCTTTCCTGCTGATGCAAAGCAAGGCAAGTATCTCTGGCCGTACCAACTCCAGTGCAGTGTCGGGGCTCGCGTCGTAACCGCCGCCATGCTGAAACACAACGGCAAGCAAGTGAATAGGTAATGCGAGGCCTGCGAACGTCACGAGAAAGAACTAGGACGGCTCTGAAAACAGACAATAAGGCGCTTTATGGCTGGTTCTTTGCCCTCATCTGCTTTATTTTGTCAGCTATTTGAGTTTTTCCTCGATGCCATCCACAAATGACTCAGCATAGACTGCAGCATGGATTTTTCCAGCGTTCTCCGCCTTGAGTTTATCCAATAGTGTGAGCCGCTCCGCTCCACAGTAACTTACTGCCATCCTGGCGACTTGGTCCGCAGGGTCGGGCGTGCTTAACAGAGATAGTGCGTATTTGTTAGCGCATTGCGAGTAGGCTTCAATGTCAGGCTGTAGATTGTCATCGGTCAGCGGCTGTCGTGTAGCGCATCCCCATAGCGATGCCGCGACTCCGATGATAACGGAGACTATGGCAAACTTGGGAATGACTGAGGGCAGTGTGTTGAGTCGCAGCGTACGCATGAGTGCTGTCCCCCATTGTCAAATATGGCTTGCTGCATTCTACACGGCCGTCAATCAACTCAATAAGTTACGAAGTTATCCACCGCGATTCACAACTTATTTGCGCTGCCTGTTCTTCCTCTGACAGAAAACATCTATGCACTCCCTCATTTTCTCCGTTTTCGTTGTTTCCTGCACCCAATATTTGTGTAGGGTAAGGGGAGGACGGAGACCAACGGTAGAAATTAGCACCGGTTTTGCGGCTGTTTTGGTTCGTCGTAAGACTTGTTCCTGGAGCCAGAATTTATAAGGGTTCACAAAAGGTAGCACTTTTCTATTTCTGAACGTGACGACTTCCAGGAACTTATCGTACAAACGCCCTCAAACCGGGTGGGTTAAATATAATGGCGACTGACTTCGCAGGGTTATATTCGCAGGGTTACATCAAGGTAACGAATAATGTGGCTGTCATACGCATCATGAAGTGCCGGTCAGTGCCGTATAGTTTACCGTCATGGATATGAGGATTTTAGGAATTGAGCCGAACCCGCGTGCTGTTCCATGTTACCCATCTACGCCGGGGTGGCGGCATCGAATCATCCCTGATAAGCTTGCTGAACATTCTTGATCGCAGCCTGTTTTCGGTGGGACTGTCCATTGCCTATCCGACCGATGATCTCGACACTATCTTCCGACAAAGAATTCCGGCAGACGTGCAGGTCCACATGCTGGGGCCGCAACGTTGGCTGTCCTATTGCAGAAACCTGAAAATCACCGGCAGGCTGAAGTGGCCGGGCCGGATCTACGAAGAATTGCTTTTGCCGCAGATCCGCAAGCGGGTGTTTCGAAGCCGGATCAAGCGTATCGCGGCCGATTACGACATCATCATCGATTACGATTTGTCATTGGCGCGTTTCGCCTGTGACTTCGGCAAGCCTTTTCTGGGCATCAGCCATTTCCGCTTTCCCGAACGGTTGTCCATCAACAAAAGAAAATACCGTACCTTCGCGCATTATTACCAGCGCTATGATGCGATGATTGCCATCTGCAAGGCGATGCAGGAAGGGGGAAAAAAGCTTTTCCCACTGCTTGCGGATCGTTTTGCGACGCTCTATCCGGGATTCGACCAGGCCGACATCAGGCGGCGCGCCGACGAACCCGTCGAAGGCATCCCGGACGGTCCTTACATTGTTTCGGTCACGCGGCTGGAAGAGACCCAGAAGGATGTCTCCACCTTGATCAAAGCCTTCGCCTTGCTGGTGCAGCAGCACCATATTGCCGAATCGCTATTGTTGGTCGGGCAAGGCCGGCATCGATCGGAACTGGAACGGTTATCGGTTGACCTCGGAGTCCGGGACCGCGTCGTGTTCTTCGGCTTTACGCCGAACCCGCTGCCCTACGTCAAGCACGCCCGCTTGATGGTTCTCAGCTCGAAATTCGAAGGCTTGCCGACCGCGTTGATAGAAGGCTTGATGCTGGGGCAGGTGCTTGTGAGTTCCGACTGCCCGACCGGCCCGAGGGAAATACTGAAGGATGGGCGGGCCGGTCTGCTGGTGCCGGTCGGCGATGCTCCCGCATTGGCGGCCGCCATGCTGCGTGGGCTACAGGATGCGAACCTGCGCAACCGGCTCCATGCCGAAGCGATTGCGCATGCCGATGAATTCGGGATCAATGCATTCCACTACCGTTTCCAGCAGCTTCTGCAACGCCTGGGCGTCAGGATAGCTGCCGGATCGCCTTGGCCCTTGTCGTCAGATCAGATAGACCGAATAAGTAGAGCGCCAAACCAAGAGCCCACCTGACCCGTGGGCTTCTTTATTTGGAAAATCACAGACAAATGTCCGTTGACGCTTGACGGCTGAAACATGATTGCGATCAGCAACACGTTTTTGTCTCGACGTGATGGGCAGGCAGCAGCAACACCGGGGGTCGCGTCCCGGTCCTGATCGTCACGCAGAGTACAGAAACACCACATCGAAATTTATCGCCGTACCGCCAGAGTAGCATCTGGTAGCGCAACGGACCAGGTCAGGCTGCGTTTCCGTGGCGCCGCGCGGTGGACGGTTTCTACATCACCCACGATATGCTGTTCGGTAACGGTATCAAGGTGCGCGAAGGCGACCGCGGCGCGTTCAAGCTGGGCTTCATGGAAAAGCTCGACATCGAACTGCACCGCAGCGGTACGGCATCCACCGACGCCGTGACCGGCCTGGACGGCCTGATCACCACCGCGCCGACCACCGGCGTCGTCGGCGGCATCGACCCTGCAACCTCCGCCTACTGGAGAAACAACGCGTCGACCGCCATCGCGTCCACCACCGCCGGAACGCTTGCCACCGCGATGGAAGCTCAGTGGCGTACCTGTACAATGTCTACAATGATGACCCGCGCTTCAAAAAAAGTTCGATAAAATGCATCCGCAACTGGCAAAATTCATGCGCGAAGCAGTGAACGTGTATGTTCAGCGATGGGCAAGCGAAGACAGATCGTAGCCGTCGTTGACGTCATCGAACGGCTTCATGATTCAAATAGCGTACGTTGTGGCTTGCTGATTACAGCTCACCTGAATCTTCTTTTATCGAGGATCCGAATTCGAATCAATACGTGGGCAAGTATCCCAGTCTACGCGTGCCGGAAGGACACCGCGCAAGGCATTGCACACGACAATCTCTTCGGCCAAGCGCAGGTCGTCTAATGTCAATCGCCTTTCCAATGCATTCCACATAGGATCGGCGAGCAAAACCGCCCGCATTACGCCAGGCAATAGCCCGACCTCTAAAGGCGGCGTGTACCATCGCCGACCTATTTTGACAAACACATTGCTACGTGTTCCTTCGGTCAGGTGCCCATGCGCATTATAGAAAAGCGTATCGAATGCCCCTGCCATCTCCGTTGTCCGCCATGCAGCAGCGTAGTGCGCGCGCACGGTAGTCTTGTGGCGCAAGAACAGAGCAGTGGACATTGCCGGCTGCGGCGCCACCAGTATCCGCGCCAATTCCGGCCCCGGTACCAGCGGCTCACTGGACACGTCACAAATGCCAGACTGCTTCAGGGTCAAACGCACGCGATATTTTCCTTCGTCCGGCAAATCCGCACAAACTTTTTCCAGATTTTTTCGTAGATATTTTTCATCATAAAGAAATCCGAAGAAATTGGCGGATGAACGCAGGCGGCGTAAATGCAGGTCGAGATGGCGGCAGCCATCCGAGCGTGTGGCAAACATTGTTTCAAACAGATCGAAATCGTTCGGCAGTCCGGTTAAAAATCTTGCCTTCAACCGGCATTCTTCATACTCTTGGGCCGCATCGCTGTCGTGCACAATTCCTGCGCCAACCCCCATCTCACCCTTTCGTAGCCCGTCTGGCCCTGGCGCTTCAAGACTAAGCGTTCGAATTGGCACAGACAGACAAAAATTGCCGATACCTTGTCGCGCCGCAGGCTTGTCGAACCAGCCAATCGCTCCCGTATAAATACCGCGGGGCTGCGGTTCCAGCTCGCGAATAATTTGCATCGTGCGACGTTTTGGCGCGCCTGTGATCGATCCGCACGGATACAACGCAGCGAGCAATTCAGCCAGCGTTACTTCGGGCCGCAGGCGCGCGCATACTGTCGATGTCATCTGCAAAACACTGCTATAGCGCTTGACCTCGAACAAATCGGGAACTCGTACTGAACCTATGGCCGCGACGCGGCCCAGGTCGCTTCGCAGCAGGTCGACTATCATCAGATTTTCGGCACGGTTTTTTGTATCCGCGGCCAGCTCCATCGCGCGGATCGCATCCTGTTCGGCGACGCCACTGGCTGCCGAGGTGCCTTTCATCGGGCGAGCTATGAGTTCGCCTTGTTCGTGGCGAATGAAAAGCTCTGGCGACATCGACAGCACGGCACGGCCATCCGGCAGCGAAATCAGGGCGCCGTATGGCACAGGCTGCCGGCTTCGCAGTCTGCGATACAGCGCATACACTGAGCCATAGGCTTCAAATCGCAGACGATAGGTATAGTTGACCTGATACGTATCGCCTGCTTCGAGATAACCATGAATCCGGCTGATAGCATCAGCAAACTGGGCTTCGCTTACGTCAGCATGTGTCCCTGCAATTCCGGCGTATTGTTCGCGAGAGTCCCCAGCCGTATCAATCAATGATTGTTCTCGCTCTGCAAGCCATGCAGAAGTCTGTTCCGCAGATAATCTTTCACAGCATTCGAATAAAAGAATTTGAGCCAGCGGTTTATCTGCCGCATGCGGCGCTATGCCATACAACTCTGCGCCCAGTTCATAGGTAAATAACGCGACCGCATGGAGCCCTTGCCGTAATGAACGCTCCATCTCCTCAAGGAGAAATTTTAATTCACTGGCATGCTGGCAGAGCAGCGCCCCTGCATATCTGGTATACAAGCGCGAGCGACGGTCGGCGACGGTAGCATCGCAATCATCCAGAAGCGCGAAACATTCAGGGATTGCAACTTCATTTGAATCCGGAGAAGGCATGGACGTCTCGGTAACGTATAGAGGTCGTTGAACAAAACAAGCGCACTAGCGGTAACTTATTGCATAGCATCACAAGAACCCGCTTTCTGAGGCGCCATTGATTCGAAAAGCAATCGAATTCATGTATGGTCCTCTGAAAAAGAGTCACCCATTAGAGTCACCCATTATAATGAAACGCATATTTGGAATAAATCGACGCTGATCCTGAGGTCTTCTGGGCGGTGATATGATTCACGTCGCCACTTTTTGATTGCGATCATTCCGCCCCATCATGCGAGCCTTTCCCATACGCATTCCCCCCGGACGGGACTTGCGCGCCGCTCTTGAATCCGTGCTGGCCGAACAGCGTGTAACTGCAGCTTTCGTGCTTCAGGGCATTGGCAGCCTGAGCGTGGCTCAACTGCGGCTTGCCGGTGCAAAGCAATCTACCGAACTCCGCGGCGACTTGGAGATACTGACACTTGCCGGATCGCTCTCACCTGACGGCGCACATCTCCATATTACTGTAGCTGATGCGCAAGGTCATGTGCTGGGTGGACACGTGGCGTCGGGATGCATCGTGCGCACGACGGCTGAGGTGCTGCTGGCGCTGTTGCCGGAGCACCGCTTTGCCCGCGAGCCGGATACTGTTTCAGGCTTCAACGAGTTGGCCATATGGCCGTGATCTGATCCAGGCCATATTTAAGTGCAATGAAGGACAAGCTAATAAAAAGTATTTTAGGAGTGCCCGTTTCTCTGAGTGGAATTAAACGGGTCAGAAACGGGTCAGCATCCCCCTGCCGCGTCAATGGCCGAGATGCTTGTCGAAGAATGCGGTGATCTCTCCGAACGCTTCCCTGTTCTCTGGCACGCGATCATCGCGCTGGTACTGGGCGTGCGACTGGCCCTCGTAGACTTCGAGTTGCGCGTCGACGCCGGCCTCGCGAAGCTTCCGGTGCACGCGCACTGTGTTGCTCAGCAGCAGGTCGCGTGTCCCGGTAGTCAGGATCGCGGGCGGGAAGCCGTGCATATCCCCGTAGACGGGCGAGAGCAGCGGGTCCTTGAGATTATGGCCGTGCGCATAGACCTTTGTCCCGGCGTCGCAGAATCCATCGCGCGATACCAGTACGTTGTCGACCATCTCATTCGTGTAGAACGTGTCGCCCGTCTTGGTGACGTCCGCCATCGGGGTGCCGGGTGCTATCGCGCCCGGCAGCGGAAGTCCCATCTGCTTCGCCTGCAGCATCATCTCGAGCACCAAAGCACCGCCGGCGGAGGTGCCGAAGACCGCCATGTTGTCCGGGGCGGCCGTCTTTAATGCTGCCTTGTACACCGTCATCGCATCATCGAGCGCCGCGGGGAAGTAACCCTCGGGCGGCATGCGGTAATCGACCGAAATCACTTTGTAGTGTCCAAGCCCCGCCATCATGATCGCCTCGGTCGTTCCCGACTCGCCGGGAAACAGTACATAGCAGCCGCCATGCACATGAATGAGCAGCTTGTCGCGGTGTTCGGGCGGGATGACGTCAGGCGTCACGACATTGACCCTCACTCCGTCCATCGTCCCGGGCTTCACCGTGACGTGCAGGCGTTCGCGCATTGCCGGGATCGCCTGGACGGTCTTGGCGGCCAGTGCGTTGGCAGCCGCTCTCCATTCCTCGCCCGTTTTCCACAAGACGTTCCAGGCTGGGTTGCGCGGCGCCCCAATGATCCCCTGCATCTCGGGGCTGACATCGGTTGGCACCGGCAGGGTCTTCGCCGGCACCTGCAAGGGCGCAAGCGCGCCATCATCGGCCAGCGCGGCGCCGTGATCCCCGGCGAGAGCACAGGCGAGGCAGAGAGCGGTACAAATGACGCGGTTCATCAGGGAATCTTCGAAGTGGTAGGTGGATGGAATTTTTCGCATGGTGACACACGGAGCGTTAACATCACGTTAACGAATGATTAAACGTTCGATTCCTTGTATCGATGCACAAGCCGCACTGAGATCTTTCCCGCGGCAAAAATTCGATAACGACTGGCCGCCGCCATCATCTGCAGCTTGATGCTGACGTGCCGAGCTTGTGGTGTTGAACCGTACGCTTATTCGCGCCATGCATGCATCTGGCGCTTGCGATACGGATTTATATCATTGCTGACAAAAAATGGCAGGATGTGGTGAAATACTTCATTCCTCACTATCGGAAGAAGCCGCCGCATGTCCCGTGCTCAACGCCTGCTCGATTTGATCCAGATTTTGCGCCGCCACCGGTTCCCTGTGACCGGGGCTGCCTTGGCTGCCGAGTTTGGCATCAGTCTTCGCACGCTCTACCGCGACATCGGCACCCTGCAGCAACAAGGGGCCAGCATCGATGGCGAGCCCGGCCTTGGCTACGTCTTGCGCCCTGGATTCATGCTGCCTCCGCTCATGTTCTCGGAAGATGAAATCGAGGCGCTCGTTCTGGGCTCGCGCTGGGTTGCCGACCGAGGCGATGCCCGGCTCGGCGCTGCCGCGCGTAACGCGCTGGCTAAAATTGCAGCGGTACTGCCGAGCGACCTGCGCGATTCGCTCGATGCATCCGCGCTGCTTGTCGGGCCGGGTGAACGCATTGCGGCCGGTGACGCGGAGTTGCCGGTTATTCGACGGGCCATTCGGTCTGAACGCAAGCTCGATATCACCTACCGTGACCTTAAAAGCGCGGAATCCACGCGCACGATCTGGCCCTTCGCACTCGCTTTCTTTGATCACGCCCGTGTCGTCGTTGCCTGGTGCGAACTGCGCAAGGCATTCCGGCATTTCCGCATGGACCGGATATCGACGCTGGTCATGTCCGAGCAGCGCTACCCGCGCAGACGCCAGGCGCTGCTGAAGGAGTGGCGTGAACTGGAAGGCGTTTCCGCGCAATAGCCAAGCTGCACCCATGCGGCTGCGGCACCTGTTGCCTGCCCTTGCAGAGACACCGGCCGGCGCCGCCTTATTTCCGTGCCTTATTTCCGTACTTTATTCCGCCTTGATGCCAAGGGTTTTGATGGTCGTTCCCCACTTTGCAATGTCGGCGGCTACGATGCGGGCAAATTGCTCGCGCGTCATGGTCTGCACTTCAAGACCTTGCTGGCCCAGCCTGGAAAGTATCTCCGGATCGCTCAGCACCTTGTTGATCGCTGCATGCAGTTTATTCACGATCGGCAGCGGAGTCCCGGCCGGCGCGAAGAAACCATACCAGGGCGAATAGTCGAAGCCTTTGATACCCGCTTCATCGAGGGTCGGCAGATCCGGCAGCGCGGAGGAACGCACTCGACCCGAGGTGGCCAGCGGCCGCACCCTGCCGGCCTGGATGTAAGACATTACCGCAGGGATCGTCTGGAGCATGATCTGGATATGTCCCGACATCAGGTCGCTCAAGGCAGGCGCGGCGCCCCTGTAGGGCACGTGCACCAGCTTGATATGCGCGGTCGATTCAAGCACTGCCATTGGCAGATGCCCGGCACTCCCGATTCCACCCGATCCGTAATTGAGGTCGCCCGGCTTCGACTTCGCAAATTCCAGGAACTCGGCAACCGTTTTTGCGGGGAAACCGTTCGTCGTGACCAGCACGTTTGGCGTCGCGCCGATATAGGCGATCGGCATGATGTCGCGTACAGTATCGTACGATAGCTTATCGTACAGGGATGCATTGAACGCCAGGCCCATATGATGGACCATCAGCGTATAACCGTTCGGCGCAGCGTGCGCGAGCGCGCCGGTTGCCAGCGTGCCCCCGGCGCCGGTATGGTTCTCGACCACGATGTTTTCGCCAAGCTCGCGGCTCAGCTTGTTGCTGACAATGCGCGCGACAATGTCCACCGTGCCGCCCGCCGAGAAAGGCGCGAGGACGGTGATCGGCTTGGCAGGCCAATCGCCGGCTGCTGCCGGCAGTGTGCAGAGCGCCGGCAGCGCAACGCTTAGCATGGCGCCCAATTTGCGAAACAACATCATATTTTTCCTTATATATTCAAGCGATAGCGTTCGACTTTTTCGTCGTCGAGGATGACGCCAAGTCCCGGCCCGCGCGGCACGGCCAATTGACCGGAGTTGATGTCGAGCTTTTCGGCGACGATGTCGTCGGTAGTCTTGAGCGGCCCGACGCATTCGAGGCCTTCGAGTACGCTGGCGCTGGTGCAAGCCAGCATGATCTCCGCGGCCGTGTTGATGCCAAGCCCGAAACCGTGGCCGATGACCACTTTCATGCCGGCTGCCGCAGCCGTTTCCAGCATGCGCCGGCATTTCAGCAAGCCGCCTTGTTTCATTACCTTCAGCTTGACGATGTCCGCGCAGCCGCCCCGGATCACCGCGATCAGGCTTGCATGGTCCGTGATCGACTCGTCCGCCATGATCGGAATGCCGATCGCCTGCCGTACCCTGGCCATGCCTTCGAGATCGTGGTCGGCTACCGGCTGTTCCAGCAGTTGCAGATTAAAAGGCTCAAGCAGCCGGCCCAGTTCGATAGCATCGCTGACGCTATAGCCGGCGTTCGCATCCGCGCGCAGCGCCATCGCCGGTCCAACTGCCTCGCGCACTGCCTTTACGCGGTCGCGGTCGGCATGGATGCCGCCGCCGACCTTGATCTTGGCTGACCGGAAGCCGCGCTCGAACCACTTGCGCGCCTCCGCGGCCGCTTCCTCGGGCGGCACGATGCCGATCCACGCATTGAAGCGCACGGTCTCGGTTACCGCGCCGCCAAGATACTGATGCACCGGAATGCCGAGCCGCCGTGCGAGCAGGTCGATGCAGGCCATTTCAATGGCTGCCTTCGCATCGAGATAGCCGGGGAGCGCGTGGTCCATCGCCTGTGCCAGCCGGTGCGGGTTTCCGGCATCGTGGCCTTGAACCAACGGGGCAAGGAGCTCGCGAATCGCCGCCAGTGACTCTTCGATCGTTTCCGCCGAATAGCCGGGTGACGGGTCGATGTTGCCCAGGCCTACCGAGCCGTCCTCGGCAGTCAGTCGTACCAGTACACTTTTTTGCGTCGACTTGGTGATGTATGCGTTGCGAAAGCCGGGACCGACAAGCGGGATGGCTACGCCGAATACTTCGATGCGGCGGATTGGAAGATGCAGCCCATCCATCGGTTACGCTCTGAACTCTTCGACGGACGGTCCCTTGATCTGAGTCCGGTGCATGATGCGTCTGGCGCCGGCATCGAACGAATCGCGGCGATGCAGCGTGCAGCGATTGTCCCAAAGGACCACATCATGCAAGCGCCACTCCTGGCGGAAAGTGAAGTCCGCTCGAGTCGCATGTGCCCACAACTCGTCGAGCAGCGCTCCGCTCTCGCGCAGGTCCATGCCAAGGATGTGGCTGTTGCGGCGGCGGCCGAGAAACAGCGCGGCGCGGCCGCTATCCGGATGACGGATAACGAGCGGATGGCGGGCACCCGGCGCTTCGCGCGGGTCGCTGATTTCCTTCATGCCCTTGCGCATCATGCCGGCGCTGTTATAGGTCGCGTCGTGAATTGCGCGGCGGCCGATAATTTCTTTCTTCAGTGCCGCCGGAAGCGTTTCATATGCGAGATACATGTTCGACCAATAGGTATCGCCTCCGCTGTCCGGTATTTCCAGTGCGTGCAGCAGTGCCCCACGCGGCGGGTTATCGATATAGGTCATGTCGCAATGCCACGCAGCTTCGCCGTCTCCGAGATTGCCGATCGGTACACCATCCACCTTCACATTGGAGATCACATTGATTTCCGGAAAGGCGCTGAGAAAAGGCTTGCCATAGGGGTTGGGACCGGGTGGATCCAATTCACCGAACAGGCGGCTCAGCGCCAGCAGCTGCGGATCGGACAACAACTGCCCGCGAAAGCGAAGCACGAGATGATCGGCCCATGCCTGCCTGATCCTGGCAATCGCCTCTGCGGCAATCGGCTGGTGCAAGTCAACACCGGAGATCTCTGCACCGAGTATGGGCGAGAGCGGTGTAACGGTGATGCGTGCCATCTCAAAATTCCTCTGCGTTGATTGAAACGAGCGCAACGATAGCAGCGGCAAGGCGAGGCAGTAAAAGAATAAGATCGAATAACGTTAGAAAGCCCGGCGGAATAAGGTAATGCGGTTTCCGCATAGTTGGCCGTGGAGCGATCGCATCCGCGTCGTCCTTGAGTGGTGTGAACTGTGGGGTGAACCTGAAGGCATTGCTCTGCCACAGCCAGCCTGCTGCTGACAGAAACTGGCAGCGATGACATTTAGCATGGCGTCGGGTTGAACAGCGAGCCGTTGCTGTATCAGCCTATCCCCTGAACTATTTCGGAGTATCGCCATGCCAGATCCCAACTTCATCATTCTGTACGTCGACAACGCTGTAGCCAGCACCGGCTTCTACGCCGACTTGCTGGGCAAATCGCCGATTGAATCTTCGCCGGCTTTCGCCATGTTCGTCCTGGAGTCGGGTCTCAGGCTTGGGCTTTGGTCGAAACACACGGTAGAACCCGCTGCTGATGCAGTCGGCGCGGTCGATGGCGCAATCGGTGGCGGTGGCGAGCTGGTCTTTTCAGTCACCGGCAACGATGCCGTTCGTGCGCTGCATGCCGACTGGGTGCGTCGCGGACTAGTCATCGCTCAGGCACCGACCGATATGGACTTCGGCTACACGTTTGTTGCGCTCGACCCGGATCGTCACCGCCTTCGCGTTTATGCGAAGTCCGCATCGTGAGCCGCAATTGGATTGCAGTGGCGTCGGCAGGGCATGTGCGGCTCGGCCGGGAGGCGGGTTTCATGCAGGTTTGTCACGGCAAGGCGGCGCCTCTGCGCCGTGTAAAACCCGGAGACCGCGTTGCTTACTATTCGCCCACGCATGAATTAGGCAGCAAAGGCAAACTCCAGGCGTTCACTGCAATCGGTGTCGTGAAAGATGGACAGCCATATCGGTTCGATATGGGGGGAGGATTTTGCCCGTTCCGCCGAGACGTAATGTGGCTCCCCGCCCACGAGGCACCGATTCAACCGCTGCTTGGTGTGCTCGACTTCTCTGCCGGGGTGCGAAACTGGGGCTATCCATTCCGGTTTGGAATTTTTTCCGCAAGCGATCACGACATGCAAGTCATTGCCGCCGCAATGGGAGCTGGATTTTCGGATGAATCACTATCTGACATACGGCCCGACATGCAGCCTGACGCCGATTCGACTATTGCCAATTTGCAGGGAAGAAAGGGCTGCGCAGACACCCGCGTCAGGCATGCGCTTTCGCTTCCTCTGCGGCCTGCTTGAGGTCTTCATCGGACAGGATGCGCGTGTCGGGGTCGGGGGCATTGCGCGCGTCGGGTGTGAACCGCAGGCCGTCCATGTAAGGCGTGGGCTTCTTGCGCCGGTAGTCGAGAACTTCCTTGCCGTAGTAGTCCCGGGCTTGCTGCACGGTCTTCGCGCCGGTCACGATATCGTGCATCAGATTCAGCGCCAGGAAGTTCGCCTCCTCGTCGTGGCAGCGGGCGGATACTTCGCCCGCAGTTCTCTCGGTGACCACGCTGCCGTCGAACTGCGCAATGGGCGTGAATTTGTCGACCGGCACATGATAATCGATGAACGACTCGATGCTGTCCGCATGAGGGATGGGGAAGTTGTGCTGGTAGAACGCCTTGGATGCGACGATCCGTTTCCATGGACCCGGGTTGTGCCAGATGAGCAGTGTCTCGGTCGCCTCATGCGGCTCCCCATGCTTGTCGATGACGAGTTGCGCAGCTTCGCGAGACTCCTCGGGCCAGTCCCGGATAATTTGCGATCCGTTTTTCTCGGCCATAATTGTCTCCTTCATGAGAAGTCGGATTCTCATGCAAGTGAGTAAATGAGTGCGAATGCTGCAGCATCTGGATCACTCATCTGACAGCAAAATCCGAAATAAATTCCAGGACCATTGCGCTGTCTCTCGTCTTGCTCCGCAGCAGCCGGATCGCGCAGATCAGCCGCTCATGCGATTAAATACATCCATGAAGGACATCAACATGACGATGTGGAATAAATTGCCGGCGGTACCGGATCGGGCGGCCGGATTCCCGAACAAGGCTTCATCCGCGCGCAAAAAGCTGCAACAGGGATATGACAATGAAACCGGGGAACAGTTAGAGCGATCCCCAAAACAGTTCATAATATCCTTCAGGGTGCAATGACGCTTCAATCTTTGCCGTTTGTCATGACGGTGTCACAACCGACCGTTAAGATAAAGACTTGGACTAGCGGCGTCGACATCAGCAATAGGGGTGCTTGGCCGTCACGCGCTTCATATGGCGTGGTCCAACCATATTCTCCGA
>DASYKE010000108.1:0-3597 GCA_035995725.1 Burkholderiaceae bacterium
GGAATCGAAATCTTAGTGGCGCCGAAAAAAGGCGTTTTGAGAAAAGACAAATGCATGAAGATCAGATTTGCCGCCCTGACGGCAGCGAAACTGGCAAAGAAACATGCGCGAGGGCGTGTGAGTTAGCGCAGGTCTGCCCAATGCGGCGGCAAATTGAGCCGCATGAGATCTGGCAAAACGAACTGAGCGTTCAGATCCGCCGGCGAGAAGAAGAGGTTGAACAAATTGCTAAAGCGAAAGCATTGACAGCGCCACAAATCAGGCGCACTTGGGCGATGAATAATTGATTGCGGATGAATTTGACAAGTTTGATCGCGACAACATACGCGACACGCTTAGTGGATTAGTCGAGCAGATCGCACTCGACGACGCTGCTCAAACCTTCCAAATAACCTACCGAATAGCGTGCGCTACCGGTCTTATAATGGCGTCCCCAAGGGGATTCGAACCCCTGTACTCACCGTGAAAGGGTGATGTCCTAGGCCTCTAGACGATGGGGACAGAAACCTGCCCGTACTACCCGGCCTTTCTTTTCTGCTTTTTGCTGGTGGAGGTAAGCGGGATCGAACCGCTGACCTCTTGCATGCCATGCAAGCGCTCTCCCAGCTGAGCTATACCCCCTGCGCAGAAGCGAGAGTATAGCAAAGATTTTGCTCTGATGTAAATCGGCTTTTCGAAATTTATCCTGGTGCCTTGCGCCGAATGATTCAGGACATTAAAAATACGTTGCCAGCCGTCTCAGCACGGTTTCGCGGCCGAACAATTCAATCACAGCATCGATCGATGGCGTCTGCAACTGCCCGGTAATGATCAGGCGCAGCGGCATCGCCAGTTGCGGCATCTTCAGCTTGTGTGCGGCAAGTACCTCCTTCAACATGGCGGAGAGCGCTTCCCTGCTCCATTCAACCGTCCTGCATTGTTCTGCATACTGCGCCAGCGCAGGCTTCACCGCATCGGTCAGGTGTTTATCAAGCAAGTCGGCATCCGGCGCCGGCTGACGGTAGAACAGCATTGCAGCTTCAGCCAGTTCATTGACCGTATTGGCACGCTCTTTCATCAATGCAATGACCGCTTGCAGATCCGGCGCGCCTGCAAACCGGGCGCCTTCCTTTTCCATCAACGGACGCACCAGCCCTTCAAGACGCGCATTGTCGGCTTGCCTGATGTAATGATTGTTGATCCATGCCAGTTTTTCCGGATTGAATTGCGCTGGCGACTTCGACAGATGATCAAGATCGAACCAGGCGCAGAATTGCTCCATCGAAAAAATCTCTGCATCGCCATGGCTCCATCCCAGGCGCGCCAGGTAATTCAACATTGCTTCCGGCAAATACCCTTGCGCCGGATAATCCATCACGCTGACTGCGCCATGCCGTTTGGATAATTTTTCGCCATCGGCGCCCAGAATCATCGGCACATGACCGTATACCGGCAGTGTCGCGCCGAGCGCTTTCAGGATATTGATCTGGCGTGGCGTATTGTTGACATGATCGTCACCACGGATTACATGGGTAATTTGCATGTCCCAGTCATCGACGACCACGCAGAAATTATAAGTCGGCGTACCATCCGGCCGTGCAATCACCAAGTCATCCATCTCATGGTTGGAAATGGTGATCGGCCCTTTCACCGCATCGTTCCAGGTCACGTCGCCATCGAGCGGATTTTTGAAACGCACCACCGGCTTGCGCCCGGGCGGAACCGGCGGCAGAGTCTTGCCCGGTTCGGGCCGCCAAGTGCCGTCGTAGCGGGGTTTTTCACCCGCCGCACGTTGCCGTTCACGCATCGCCTCGACTTCTTCCGGGGACGAATAGCAATAATAAGCAGTGCCTGCCGACAGCATTTGGGCGACGACTTCGCGATAGCGGTCCATCCTGCGCATCTGGTAGAAAGGACCTTCGTCGTGCTGCAAGCCCAGCCATTGCATGCCGTCCAGAATCGCCTGCACCGCTTCCGGCGTGGAACGCTCCAGATCGGTATCTTCGATGCGCAGGATGAAAGTACCGCCGAAACGGCGGGCATAGGCCCACGCGAACAGCGCGGTCCGGGCGCCTCCGAGGTGAAGAAAACCGGTCGGGCTGGGGGCAAAACGGGTGCGGACTAGCATGATAAATAAAAACGGCCTTGGGTCGCCAAAGCCGTCAGATGTAAAAAGGTATTTTACCGCGTTGGCGGACGAAATGCGGCTTCCAGGACCAGCTTACACCTTCTGCACGGATGACATAGGCAGTTTGAGATCGGCTTTGGCAAGGATCGGCACGCCAAATCCCCGCGCACTGCTAAAATCATACCTTTATTCATTCTGCACCACTCCATGACCGCCACACCACCCCGCAAACTGTTCGTCACCACCGCACTGCCCTACGCCAACGGCGCCTTCCACATCGGCCACATCATGGAATATATCCAGGCCGACATCTGGGTGCGGTTCCAGCGCATGCAGGGCAATGAAGTGCATTTTGTCGGCGCCGACGACGCGCACGGTGCGCCGATCATGATCGCGGCCGAAAAAGCCGGCGTCACGCCGCAGGAATTCGTCGCCGGCATCGCCGCCGGTCGCAAGCAGTATCTGGACGGGTTCCATATCGCATTCGATAACTGGCATTCGACCGACGGCCCGGAAAATCACCAACTATCGCAAGACATCTACCGCCGCCTGCGCGACGATGCCAGGCTGATCACGACCAAGACCGTCGAGCAGTTCTTCGACCCGGTCAAGAACATGTTCCTGCCCGATCGCTACATCAAGGGCGAGTGCCCCAAATGCGGCGCAAAGGACCAGTACGGCGACTCCTGCGAAAACTGCAGTGCAGTCTACTCGGCGACCGACCTGAAAAACCCATACTCGACCCTTACCGGCGCGACGCCGGTAAGGAAGTCGTCGGAGCATTATTTCTTCAGATTGTCCGACCCGAGGTGCGGCGAATTTTTGCGTAAATGGGCATTGGACAGTAACCGCCTGCAACCCGAAGTCGCCAACAAGGCCAGGGAATGGCTTGAGGGCGACACAGGTTTGGGCGACTGGGATATCAGCCGCGACGCGCCTTATTTCGGCATCGAAATCCCGGATGCGCCGGGCAAGTATTTTTACGTCTGGCTGGATGCTCCGATCGGCTACCTGGCCTCGCTAAAAAACTATTTCGACAAAACCGGGCGCGACTACGATGCATTCATGGCTGATCCGACGACCGAGCAATATCATTTCATCGGCAAGGACATCACATACTTTCATACGCTGTTCTGGCCGGCGATGCTGCATTTCGCCAAATTGAAAACACCGAACAATGTGTTCGTGCACGGCTTCATCACGGTCAGCGGCGAGAAGATGTCGAAGTCGCGCGGCACCGGCATTTCGCCGCTGCGTTACCTTGAAATCGGGATGAATCCGGAGTGGCTGCGGTATTACATCGCGGCGAAGCTGAGTGCGAAAGTGGAGGATGTGGATTTCAATCCGGATGATTTTGTTGCGCGGGTCAATAGCGACTTGATCGGAAAGTACATCAATATCGCGAGTCGGTCGGCGGGTTTTTTAACAAAGCGATTTGACGGCGCTATTGCAATTGGAGCCTCTCCTACCCCAATCTTACAAAAAATGCT
>DASYKE010000109.1:0-8656 GCA_035995725.1 Burkholderiaceae bacterium
AACTTTAAGCAACGCCCTGCACAAGGTCCTCTTGCGGGATGTTGACCCTTTTCAGTTGCTGACAGCGTGCGGCAGTTATTAGGCGGCCGCGAACCTGAGGGAATCGGGTCGTGCAGCACTGGAGCGCATGGTGCAACCGTGGAGCAGTAGCTAGCCCCTTTAGCCCACGAGATGAGGCCTCAGTTTCTTGGCGCATCAACACTAGTGAGTAGCGAGGATGGACATCGTTTCGCTTATCTCGTGGTCCTCCTCGGCATTCTCGCGGCCCTACTGGTACCGAAGATCATCAGCCGTCCGGACGAGGCACGGATCACTGCGGCCTCGCGGTCGACAGCTTTCCCGATACCGGTACCAAGCAGCAGTTGAAAGATCTGACGTAGCTCGCCCCCGGGCGAGATTGTGCTGGCGGGTGAGGCTGGGTGCGGTAACGCACAGATGAAATGCCGGCAACGGCGCAAGCTGCCTTCATGAGAACCGCGTTTCTTATCGTCCAAGATCGGACGCCATCTCAAACTGCGACTAATCACGGAAGCACCGCGAATCAGTTCAGGGACACTAACCAAAATCAGAGAGAAAAGGAAATGAAAATGAACAGATTCGAGAGTTATTCCAAGCGACTAATGTGGTTGATTCCCTGCCTGCTAGCCGCTTTTACGGCAGGATGCGGAGGCGGAGGCGAAGGACGCAGTCCAATCCTGGGCGCAGGTGCCTCAGTCATTACAGGTCCCGGGCCAATTACCCCTGGCATCCTCTCCTCGTTCGGGATTGCCTCAGCCGGCGGGATAACCAACACCGGTCCTACCAAGATTAACGGGGATGTGGTGTTGGCTCCAAATCAGAATTGCAATGCTGTTCCAGTTGGTGCGGCAAATGATTTTGGCGCTTGCGGCGGAAACGCATTAAATGTTCCAACAAACAATGCTGGAGACCAGGTAATTACCCAAATCCATCCGGACACAACCACTGCGGACGCTGTCATGGTCGCCTTGCTCGCCAAGTGGAACAGCATCTCGCCTGCGGGTATACCTGGGGCCACTGTTCTGGGCTGCGGTACGATAGGTAACGCTGGCCAGGCAGGCGCGCTAATAGGTTGTTCCGGCAACTCCACTCTTCCTCCTGGCGCCTATATATCCGCCACGAACACAACGATTGATGTGGCGGGGGATCTTACTCTCGACGCCGGGGGCAACGCCGATGCCGTTTGGGTCTTTCAGGCACCCTCTGCAGTCACCACGGCGGTCAATAGCAAGATTATCCTGACCGGCGGCGCCAAGGCGTCCAACATCTGGTGGTATGTGGGCAGTTCAGCGACGCTTAATGGCGGTACTGCATTCCAGGGCAACATACTGGCTTCTGCATCAATCTCAATGGGGAATCTCGCGACGTCTTGCGGCCGCTTGTTGTCAGGGGCAGAAGGGGCTGGCGCGTTTGCATTTGACTCTAACGTCGTTTCCGTGCCGGGGCATGTGAATGCACCTGTTGGCTGCCAGTAAGAGGGCATGAAGTATTCGGCATCAAAGCAGGGCAAGTTACATCAGGAATGCCGGAAGCTTGGTGGCACTCGATGAGTTCCACCAAGCTATTTGGAGAAAAACATGAATTACGCAACAGGCGTAAGAGTTATTAAATCCTCAGGGGAGAAAAACATGAAATTAGCAAAAGCATCAGGAATGCTGGGTTTGGTGGCACTGGCTGCCATCGCCAGCCCATTCGCAGCGGCCGACGATACAGGCTGGTACGGCGGGGCCAACATTGGCCAGTCGAGGGCGAAAATAGACGACGCGAGGATCAGCAGCGGCCTGCTGGGAGGAGGATTCACATCCAGCTCGATCGCCGATGACGACCGCGACATCGGCTACAAGCTTTTCGGCGGGTACCAGTTCAACAGGAATTTTGCCATTGAAGGCGGCTATTTCGATCTGGGAAAATTCGGTTTCACGGCGACCACAGTACCGAACGGAACACTGAACGGCAATATCAAGGTCAGAGGCCTGAATCTCGACTTGGTCGGCCTTCTGCCCATCACTGAAAAGTTTTCTGCGTTTGGCCGGGCCGGATTGAACTACGCTCAAGCCAGAGACTCCTTCGCCGGAACCGGATCAGTCAATGTGTCCAATTCCAATCTCAGCAAGCGCGATACGAATTACAAGTTCGGCCTGGGGCTGCAGTACGCTTTCACTGAATCTCTCGCAATGCGTGCCGAGGCGGAACGCTACCGGATCAATGATGCCGTCGGCAACAAAGGCGACATCGATCTGATCTCGGTCGGCCTGGTCTATCGGTTCGGCGGGAAAACGCCGGCCCCTGCACCACGGGCGGCGGCGCCGGAATTTGTCGCGGTTGCCCCTGCGCCCCGGCCGGTGGCCGTGACGCCTCCGCCGCCTGCACCGGCACCTGTCCCGGTATCGGAGAAAGTCACTTATTCTGCCGATACGTTCTTCGACTTCAATAAATCCGTGCTGAAGACCGACGGCAAAGCCAGCCTCGACGATATGAGATCCAAGCTGAAAGACATGGATCTGGAAGTCATCATCGCGGTCGGTCACACTGACTCGGTCGGTTCCAACGCGTACAATCAGAAGCTGTCGATCCGCCGTGCTGACGCTGTGAAGGCTTACCTGGTATCCAAAGGCGTCGACCCCAGCCGGGTCTTCTCCGAAGGCAAAGGCGAGAGACAACCGGTCGCAAGTAACAAAACGGATGATGGCCGCGCCAGGAACCGCCGCGTTGTAATGGAACTTGTCGGTACCCGTACCACTACCAAGACCAGTGCCAAGTAATCGATCTTCTTCGAATCAAAACCCCGCTCCGGCGGGTTTTTTTATGGCTGATTTTTATGCGGATTGACGGCTAAAACAAAGAATGCTTCTGCAAGTCTTGACGCTGTTGCTCGGTATCCAACGGCAAGCAAGGTCAAATAAGGAGTGACGAAGTCTCATTCCTCGTCTGTCACATCGCTTGGGCAAGATTTGCGCGTCTTCATACTCCGATCGACTTCCTCAAACTGCCATCAGTTCATAACAGGCTCTGGAGGCATTTGAAGAATTGAGCGATGCGCACGGCGTGATCGTGCATCAGTGAGAAAAATTGCTGTTAGCAGCAATTTGAAGTTCGGCTGGAAAGCTTTTAGCGAAAAAAGCGCTGACCCGCAGATCAGAAAATCCCGGGTAGCGAATAGCAGGTGCACATACCTTACCTTGCTTGTTTGCTGCGGGCGCTGATGACGCCGACAATGATCCAGTTGTCGACCACCCGCAATGCGCGCCAATCGATCGTGGCGGCCAGGGTCGAACCGTCTTTGCGGCGCAATTCCGCTGTTTGCGCGTGCGGCGGTGGCGCTGGCGTTGCATTCCCTTCGGCGACCAACGGGAGTGTGACCGCAGGGAATGCAACGCCAGAGCTCACATTCCCGTTGGTCGCCGGCCCGCCTGCGATCAGCGCATCAAAGATGGTCGCCAAGTGCTCGCTGCTGCCGATGCCGAAATCGGCCAGATCCACGGCGAACAATTCGTTCCGGCTATAGCCCGACATGCGGCAAGCCGTCTCATTCATATCGATCACGCGCATGCTGGCGCGATCGAGCAAAAACACGCCCTTGTCGATCACATCCATGGCACTGCGAAAACGCATTTGCTCCTGGTCCGGGCGCATGCGATCGGTAATGTCCATGCCGATCCCGCGATAGCCGATAAAACGGCTGGCTGAATCGAACATCGGCTCCCCGCTTACTTGCAGATATTGCATCGTGCCATCGGCATTGCTGCGACTGTAGACGAAATCTAGGAAGGGTCGCCGGGTTGCAATGTTAGCGTCCAGCAGCGCGCGCTCGGCCGCATTCCAGCGCCCCGCCAACACCGTGCTGGTCGCGCCCAGCATGTCGTCCGCTTCGATACCGAGCATTTCAAAGACCGGGCCGGAGACTTTGGTAAATTTGCCTTGCGGGTCTTGCTCCCAATACCAGTCCGATGACAGTTCCGTAAAACTCTTGAAGCGGGCCTCGCTCTCGCGCAATTCGGCTGTGCGTTCTTGCACCGTCTGTTCCAGCACCTTGTTGTAATTGTCCAGCTTTTGATACAACAGCCGCACTTCCAGCATGTTGTGGATGCGTGTCTTCACTTCGATCAAATCGAACGGTTTGCTGACGAAGTCTTTGGCGCCCGCTTGCAGCGCGCGCAGCTTGTGACCCGGTTGCGCCGTGATGACCAGCACCGGCAAATAACCGCCGGTCTCGATTTCCTTCAAGCCTTCCATGACCTGGAATCCATCCATTTCCGGCATTTGCAAATCGAGCAAAATCAAGTCGTAGCGATGCGCCGAATGCAAGGTGCGGACCGCGCGCGGATCCATCGTCGATGTGATGCGCTCGTAACCTGCATTGCGCAGCATTTGTTCCAACAGCATAACATTGGTTTCTTGATCATCGACGATCAAGATGCTGGCGTTTAGAATCTCGGATGTCTCAAGCATTACATTCTTCTCAAAAAAATCGTCCACTTGTTATTCAGGGTATTACCGTACTGTCTCTAATTCGCCTGCCAAGCCATTTTCCGCCGCATGATGCAGTGCGACATCAAGCGCGTCCATAAACTCGAGGACCTTGATCGGCTTTGTCAAATAGCGGAAGAACCCGGCCTCCAAACCCTTCTCGATGTCACGCGGGACGGCGTTGGCCGACAGCGCTATGACCGGGATGTGGGCTGTTGCCGGATCTTCGTGCAAAATTTTCAAGGCGCCAAAACCACTGATGCCGGGCAAATTAATATCCATCAAAATCACGTCCGGCTGATACGCGCGCGCCAGCTGGATGCCCAGATGACCATCGATGGCCGTCAACAATTTCAAATCGCTGCGCCGCGCAATCAATTGCTCGACCAGGGTCAGATTTGCCGGATTGTCCTCGACATAGAGTAGTGTGCGTTGGGACGACAGCGCATGCGCCGCCACATGATCCCGTTCATCCGCGTCGATCGCGTCGATCGCGCCGATGCTGCCAAGCACCAGCTCCGGCGCGCCGGCTGCGGCCAATTCGAACCAAAATACGCTGCCGGCACCGACACTGCTTTCGACGCCGATGACGCCGCCCATCAACTCGACCAGTTGCTTGGTGACGACCAGGCCGATGCCGGTGCCTTCCTCGGTACTGGTCTCTTGTCCAAGCCGATTGAACGGCTGGAATAGTTGCGCCAACTGTTCCGGCGCCAGGCCCGCTCCGGTATCCTTGACGCTGACGCGCACCCGATTTTCGGCGCTCGGCACGCATTCGACAATGACCGCGCCGCCGATCCGGTTATATTTAATCGCATTCGACAGCAGGTTGATCATCACTTGCTTGACTCTGGTCCGATCGGCATGGACATAGAACAGATTGTCAAAACGGGGAAACGTCATCTGTATCTCGCGTTTTTGCGCCTGGGGTTCTATCATCGCCTGACAATCTTGCAGTACGTCGGTGAGCGACATCGATTCTTGCGACAGCGTCACTTTGCCCGATTCGATCATCGCCAGATCGAGGATTTCATTGATCAGGCGCAGCAGGTACCAACCGGCTTGCAAAATCTGGTCGATCGACAGTTTCTGCGCCGATGAGGGCGGTGGTGTATCGGAGGCCATCAACTGTGCGAATCCGAGCACAGCATTGAGTGGCGTGCGTAATTCATGACTCATGCTGGACAAAAAATCCGATTTCGCCAGGTTGGCTTTTTCCGCGGCCGCCTTCGCACTTTCCAGTTCGACGTTATTTACTTGCAGCGTATGCTCGAATTGCTTACGGTCGGTGACATCACGGGCCGCCGCGAACACGCCTTGCAACTTGCGGTCGCGGTCATGGAAGGTGGTCGCGTTGTATGAGACTACCGTTTCCTTGCCATCCCTGGCGTGGGCAGTCAACTCGTAGTTGGTAACCTTGCCTTCGCGCAGCACACGCGTGATGGCCGCCTCGGCCCGCTCCGGATCTGTAAAATAATTTTTGAACGGTGCGCCGATCAATTCATCGCGCGTGCAGCCGGTCAGCGCTTCCATCTGCTGGTTGACGTCGCTAATGATGCCGCGCGGATCGGTCGTCATCAATGCGTCGATATTCGATTCGATCAGTGAACGCGTGTAGAACTGCTGATCGCGCAAACGCTGGTCGAGCAGTGCCTGCTCCGCTTCGACTCGTTTGCGCGCCGTGTTATCGGTGCCGATCAAGAGGTAGCCGATCACTTTGTCTTGCGCATCACGCAGCGCGGTGACAGACACGATCGCCGGGAAGCGGCTGCCATCCTTGCGGATATAGGTCAGTTCATAAATATCTTCGATGCCGCGTGAGGCCTTGAACACCAGCGCCTCAAAGCCCGGCGTGATCGGGGTATCCAGTTCCAGGCTCAGAGCCGCTGCCCGCGCGATCACTTCCTGCGCATCCGAAATGCCGGCCGGCGTGATCTTGTCCACCACATCCTCCGCCTTGTAGCCGAGCATGCGTTCGGCACCGACGTTGAAAATCTGAATCACGCCCTGAGCGTCGGTGGCGATACTGGAGAAATTGGCGCTGTTGAAAATGGCATTTTGCAATGCTCCCGCTTTCAACAATGGTTGCTGCCCCTCTTGCAATGCCTGTTCGACCGCCGAACTGCCGCGCATCACCCGTCGTATCCGCACATACAGCAGCGCCAGGAAAACCAGCAGCAAGACGATACTGGCCTCGATGACCTTGATGGCGGCGACGGATTGCACAGCATAGTTCAACGCGATACCACCGACCAGCAGCAGAACGGCCAATGTCATCCCGAAACCGATCAACATCAATCGCTCGATCGACGTTTTTTCCATTGTTTGCATAAATTCACACCTTGATCAGCTTACAAATGAGCGCTAGCCTCCGCTCAAACAAGGTGACGGCGAAGCGCAACGCCGGCAAGGCGCTTCGTCCGGCATTTCATATCGTCAATACGACCTCCGCTGCTGCAAATCCCTTCGCCATCAGGCCGCCCGGCTCGCCGCCGGCCTGCCTTGGCGCTGGCGCACATCCGACAACAGGCGGGCGAATTCTTTTTTGACGACGTCATAACATTCACAGACATCGCCTTCCAGGCCGGCCCGGTCCAACACTGTGATATGGCCGCGTCGATAGCGGATAAAACCGCAGCTTTGCAATTTCCCGGCCGCCTCGGTTACGCCTTCGCGCCGCACGCCGAGCATATTGGCGATCAATTCCTGAGTCATCGTCAATTCATTCGAGGGCAAACGATCGAGAGTCAGCAGGAGCCAGCGGCACAATTGCTGCTGCACCGAATGATGGCGATTGCACACGGCGGTCTGCGACATTTGCGTGATGAGCGCCTGGGTATAGCGCAGCAACAGACGCAGCACAGGTCCGCCACGATTGAATTCTTCCATCAATATTTGGGACTTGAGACGGTAGCCATGTCCGCCCGTCTGCACCACGGCGCGGCTGGGCGTCGTGTCGCCGCCCATGAAAAGAGAAATCCCCAATACCCCCTCATTGCCAACGCCGGCAATTTCAGACGAGCCACCATTTTCTAGCACATAGTGCAGCGAGACGATCGATGTGGTTGGAAAATAAACGTGCCGCAATTTGCCGCCGGACTCATAGAGTACGTCGCCGAGCAGCATCGGAATCAATTCCAGATGCGGCGCCAGGCGGCCGAATTCAGCATCGAGCAAAGCTGCCAGAAGGTGATTTTGGTTCGGATCGTGCAAACTGGACATGTCAGAGTTCCTGCTTCCAGTCGGTAACTAGTGGGGGTAAAAAGGTGCCCGAAAGAACGCCTTCCTCAAGGAGGGTAACATACCCAGCCCGTCCGTCTGTACTGTATTGCGTCTTGCACACCATGATCTGTGTGTTACCACACATAAGGATCAGAATCGTGCCTAAAAGCAAGTTCAGCGACGCGCCGCGTCCTAACGCGGATCATATGTACGCTAGCGTACGTACGCCGCGTATCAATCCGCCTATAGTTGCCTTTTAGTAGTACTGCCTCGTTATCGGGTCAACTGATTCGGCGCATCCTCGATTTACCATTTAAAGGGAAATATCATCATGAAAATATCTAAACGTCTGAGCACCATTTTTTTCTCCTTCCTGATCGTTGCACTGGCAGGTTGTGCATCGACGGCGACACAGGAAGGAACCGGTGAATATGTTGACGATACGGTCATCACGACTAAAGTAAAATCAGAAATCTTCAACGAACCGACATTGAAATCGCGTGAAATCAACGTTGAAACATTCAAAGGTACCGTTCAATTAAGCGGCTTTGTCTCGTCACAAGCCGACGTTAATAAAGCAATTGCCGTTGCACGTGGTGTCAAAGGCGTTCAATCTGTCAAGAATGATATGCGGATCAAATAACAAGTTTTGAATGTGTTATGGATATTATTCCTCGATGAGTTACGCAAGAAGGTCGTCACACCATGGCGGTCTTTTTCAGTAACTTCGTCCGGGAATAATATTCCTTAGCTGTTAACTGCTTAGTGAGCGCCGCATCTGATATTCAATGGGTAACTCAGCATATCGACGAATATAAATACGGGACAATAAAAGTCTTACCGTCACTTACTGTCTTGCCACCGATAACAACTAGATAGACGAATTATCATGAAGAGGCGGCCAGACTATGAAAACGACCGATTACGAAACCGCAATCCCGGATAACAC
>DASYKE010000110.1:0-4040 GCA_035995725.1 Burkholderiaceae bacterium
ATACGCGCAGGCATTCCGCGTGATGCGGTCGGCATCTACGTGCATGACCTCAGCAGCGACAAAACACCGCTCGCATTGAATGCGACGGTTCCATTCAATCCGGCATCGACCATGAAGCTGGTAACCACCGATGCCGCGCTCGAATTGCTTGGGCCGGCATTTACCTGGAAAACACGGGCCTATGCCAATGGCGTGCAGAGGGGGGACGTGCTGTACGGCGATCTGATCATCAAGGGCAGCGGCGATCCCAAGCTGGTACTGGAAAATTTCTGGCTGTTTTTGCGCCAGATTCGTATCAGGGGCATCCGCGAAATCCGCGGCAATCTGCTGCTCGACCGCAGTATTTTCGAAGAAGGCTTTTACGATCCGGCCTTGTTTGACGGCGATCCGCTGAAATCGTATAACGCCGGTCCGGATGCATTGCTGCTTAACTACAAGACGTTCGGCTTTCGCTTCATGCCGGATGAAGCGGACGGTCTCGTAAAGGTAATGGTCGAGCCGCCTGTCTCAGGCTATCCGGCGACCGCTCCCAGATTGTCGAACGGAGAGTGCGGCGACTGGAAAGGGAAGCTGCAGGCGGCGTTCAACGGCAGCGGCACCAGGTTCGGCGGCACCTTCGCCGCTTCCTGTGGCGAAAAGATCTGGTACATACATCCGGAATACATGACGCATGCTCAATATTTCGGCGCAGTGTTCCGGCTGATATGGGCTGAATTGGGCGGCACTTTGAAAGGCGACGTCAGGAACGGCGTGGTGCCGCCCGACGCGCGTGTTGTCGGCGAGTGGGAGTCGACGACGCTGCCTGAAGTGATCCGCGACATCAATAAATACAGTAACAATGTGATGGCGCGGCAATTGCTATTGTCGCTCGCTGCGGACATTTCGAAATTGCCGGCCAATCCAGAACGCGGCGCGCAGATAATCAAATCCTGGCTGGCCAAAAAAGGCATCGAAGCGCCCGAGCTGGTGATCGAGAACGGTTCAGGATTGTCGCGCAATGAACGGATTTCGGCAGGCACCCTTGGACGCATTCTGGTTGCCGCGTTCCATTCGCAGACGATGCCGGAGTTTATTTCATCGATGCCGCTGGCCGGATATGACGGCACCATGCGGCAGCGCCTCAAAACTCTGAGCGCGATGGGAAATGCGCATATCAAAACAGGCAGTTTGACCGATGTGCGCTCTATAGCCGGTTATGTATTGGCAGCCTCCGGCAAGCGCTACGCGGTGGTATGCTTCATCAACCATCCCGGCGCATCGGCCGGGCAGGACGTGCAGGACGCATTGCTGCAATGGGTATACGAATGGGGCTGACATTCTGGCTGACTATCCTCATTCTGCCAATTAAGCTAATCTAGTGTCTTGAGTCACCAATTCGAAGAAAAGCGACTCAGGACACTAGAACCCATTTCATAAATAGCCACATGCGCGAACGGGATCTGGGCGGCGCACCGCGTTGTTGCACTGCTAGCAAAGGGAACCACCCTTTGCGTCGCACCGCGCCTAGCGCTGCATCCACCCAGACGCCGTTCACCCACGCGCCTATTTATGAAATGGGTTCTAGCAAAAAACAATAATAGATAAGTGCTGAATAAGTGCTGACACAGGGAGCGGCATGGTTGAAACCACAGAAGACAGGCTGGTTGGGACACTGGCGCCCATGCCGACAAAGTCCGGGCCGCCGATGCGCGGTATTTCAAAGCATATTTCGGCTCCTGTCGTCCGGATACCGGAAATTGTCGGGCCGCAGCGTTTTGAATTCACCGGCACCGGCGCCGAATACTTCCGCATCTGGGTCGTAAATCTGCTGTTGACGATTGCAACGCTTGGCATTTATTCGGCCTGGGCCAAAGTACGGCGGCTGCAGTATTTCTACCGCAATACGCGTGTCGCCGGTGCGATTTTCGATTATCACGGCAATCCGAAGGCGATTCTGAAAGGCCGCATTCTGGCTGTGATCCTGGTGGCTGCCTACAAGATCTCGTACGACATATCACTATGGGCGACCATCACGGTCGTGCTTGTGCTCGCGGGCATCATGCCATGGTTACTGGCGCGTGCGTTCCGCTTCAAACTGATCAATTCGAGTTACCGCGGCTTGCGTTTTCACTTCAGTGGAACGGTAGCCGAGGCTTACCGCACGCTGATCCTGTTTCCGATCGTGCTCGCCGTCACGGGACTTTTCCTGTGGACCGTCATTACATCCTATTCACAAAGACCGAGTCCGGGTCTGATCCTGATGACTGCGATATTGCCGCTCCTGCTGTTAGGCGGAACCATCCCTCTGGCGCACTATCTGCTGAAGCGATACCAGCACGAAAATGCGTATTTTGGACAAATGCCATTTTTTTTCCATGCGCGTCCTGCCGAGTTTTTTAAAACATACGGCAAGGCTATCGGATTCGTTTTCCTGGGTTCGATTCCGATGGGAATATTCGGCTTTCTGACCGCAGGGCTTAATAAATTCCTTGCAACGACCATGTTCGCCTGGTTGTTTGCATTGCTGTATGCCATGGGGAGTACCTATGCTTTTTACTCGTTCGTACGTTCATATCTCGAAAGCCGGTTTCAGAATCTGATCTGGAATAGTACCGAACTGGGCGAGCACAAGTTCGAAAGCACGGTCGGTGCGCGCAGGTTATTGTGGATCCATGCCTCCAATCTGCTGTTGATCATCTTGACAATTGGTCTCTATAAGCCCTTTGCCGCAGTAAGACTCATAAAGTACAAAGTGGAAAACATGATATTGACCCCCGCAGGCAATCTGGAAGAATTTCTGGCTGACCAATCCGTTGATGATGCAGGAGCGATGGGCCAGGAAGCCGGCGACTTTTTTGACATCGACATCGCGCTATGATCGACGCAATTTATTTTGATGGACGCACGACACGGCGCCAGCCGGTCACGATGGTGATGCTGAAAGGCGTTGTCGCCGTGCGCGGCGACGGCATACGTCATAGCATGAAGCTATCCCGGATCGACATATCGGAGCGGCTCGAGCATGCGCCTCGCATCATGCGGTTTCCCGATGGCGAATATGTGGAAATCAGCAGCCCCGGTCTGGATAAGCTGCTGGCGGCTAACGGCTATCAAGATCCGTGGGTCGTGCGCTGGCAGCAAAACTGGCTGTTATCCCTGTCGGCGCTTATCTCATTATTGGCATTGCTGATTGCGGGTTACCAATGGGGGCTGCCTCAGGCAGCGGACAAGATAGCGCAGCATCTGCCTGCGGCGCTGGCACAGAAAATCGGCGACGCACAGTTGAAATTGATTGATGCCGGCTATATGCAGCCATCCACACTGGACCCGGTCAATCAGTTGCGCCTGCAGAGGCTGTTTTCCGAATTGAAGCAGCCGCGTGGCGAAAAGACGCCTTATCGTCTCGAATTCCGCCACAGTCAGTTCGGCCCCAATGCGTTTGCATTGCCGAACGGCGTCATCATCATGACCGATCAGCTGGTGATGCTGGCCAATAACGACCAGGCCGTGCTGGCCGTCCTCGGTCACGAATTGGGCCATGTGCAGCGCCGCCATTCGCTGCGGCGTTTGCTGCAGGTGCTCGGGGTTGGCGTAGTGATCAATATCATTATCGGGGACGTGTCGAGCGCACTGGCCGCGCTACCGACTTTTCTGCTCGATCAAAAATACTCGCGCGACTTCGAGCGCGAAGCCGATCAATACGCGATCGACATGATGCTTGCCAATAGCGTACCGTTGGCGCCGATGGCGCAATTATTTGAAAAAATGCGGGATGCGCATACCACTGGATACGGCAATGACCAGTCCAAGGATTCGGCCGGCCATTCTGCCGACAGCACTACGCGGGACGGTCAGGATGAAAACGACGAACAGGATGACGAAGCGCCGAAAAATGGCCCCAAAGGCAAGACACGGCGCGACGCCCCGATCGACTATCTCAGTTCCCATCCTAGCGACGAAGAGCGGATCGCCAGATTGCGTGCAGCAGATAAAAACTAGCGCGGGGTTGTTTCCTGCAAAGATATGCTATGACTCATTCCATAACGGCTGATCGTGGAACG
>DASYKE010000111.1:0-14627 GCA_035995725.1 Burkholderiaceae bacterium
CAGCACCACGGCTTCAGGATCGTCGCCGTTGATGTGCAGCACAGGCGCTTCGATCATCTTGACCACGTCCGAGCAGTACAGCGTCGAACGCGAGTCGCGCGGGTCGGAGGTGGTGAAGCCGATCTGGTTGTTGATCACGATGTGCACCGTGCCGCCGGTGCCGTAGCCGCGGGTCTGCGCCAGATTGAGCGTTTCCATCACGACGCCCTGCCCTGCGAACGCCGCGTCGCCATGCACCAGGATCGGCAACACCTGCGAACCCTCCTTGTCGCCGCGGCGCTCCATGCGCGCCTTGACCGAACCTTCAACCACCGGGTTGACGATTTCGAGATGGGACGGATTGAACGCCAGCGACAGATGCACCGGGCCGCCCGCAGTCGTGATATCCGACGAAAAACCCTGGTGGTATTTCACGTCGCCGGCCGGCAACTCGTCGCCGTGCTTGCCTTCAAATTCGGCAAACAGCTCCTGCGGCATTTTGCCCAGCGTATTGACCAGCACGTTGAGCCGGCCGCGATGCGCCATGCCGATAACGATCTCCTGCACCCCCATTTCGCCGGCGCGTTGAATCGTTTCATCCAGTGATGCAATGAAGCTTTCTCCGCCCTCCAGGGAAAAACGTTTTTGGCCGACGTATTTGGTATGCAGATAACGTTCGAGACCTTCTGCCGCTGTCAAGCGATCCAGAATGTGTCTTTTCTTGTCGGCGCTGAAATTCGGCGTGGAACGGACCGATTCAAGGCGTTCCTGCAACCAGCGTTTTTGCGCCGGATCGCTGATATACATGAATTCTGTGCCGATCGAGCGGCAATATGTATCGCGCAATGCATTGAGCAAGTCGCGCAAAGTGGCCGTTTCGCTGCCGAAATACGTATTGCTGATGTTGAACACGATGTCCATATCGGCATCGGTGAAGCCGTAAAAGCTCGGCTCGAGTTCCGGAATGCTGGGACGTTCCTGCCGTTGAAGCGGATCCAGGTTGGCCCAATGGGTGCCCAGAAAGCGATATGCCCCGACGAGCTGCGTCGCCGCAACTCGTTTGCGTCCCATTTCAGCATCGGCGGAAGCGGTGACGGTGCGGATCGGACCTTGTTTGGCGCGCTCGGCGAAGGAGGCGATCACGGACGCATGCGCGACGTCAGGCCTGTTCGACCCGTCGACCGCAGGCACATGCTGCATCGAGTCGAAATACGAACGCCAATTATCGGGAACGGACCCCGGATTGTCGAGATATGCCTCGTACAGTTCTTCAACGTACGGCGCATTGCCTCCAAACAAATAAGAATTGGAGAGGGATTGCTGCATCATCTTGCTCACCTTTCTTCGCGTTTCGCGAGATTAGCGGGTTAATTTAACCTTCCGCGACACGGCCTGACCGGTTAGCGGATTGCACATCAAGTTGTGGGGAAGGGCTACGTGACCTGAAGTGTTAGTTCCAAATTGGAATAAAGTAAAGCATAACATACTGGGACTCGTTTCATGAACTGCCGTTTGCGGGAACGGTTGTTTATGAAGCGAATTTAATGTTCCCCGACAGAACCAGCGGACCGTCCGGCCCGCCTGGTCCTGGTTCGATTAGGAACGTTTTGCGATCGGAAGCACATCGCGCTTGGGCGAACCGATGTAAAGCTGACGCGGACGGCCGATTTTTTGCTCGGGATCGGAAATCATCTCGTTCCATTGCGCAATCCAGCCGACGGTGCGCGCCATTGCGAAGATTCCGGTGAACAGCGATACCGGGATGCCAAGGGCGGACTGCACGATGCCGGAATAGAAATCGACATTCGGATATAGCTTGCGCGATACGAAGTACTCGTCTTCCAGAGCCACTTTTTCGAGCGCCATTGCCAGCTTGAACTGCGGATCGTTCTGCAGTCCGAGTTCGTTCAGCACTTCGTAGCAGGTTTCGCGCATCAGTTTGGCGCGCGGATCGTAATTCTTGTAGACGCGATGACCGAAACCCATCAGCTTGACGCCGGAATTCTTGTCCTTGACCTGTTTGACGAATTCGCCGATTTTGTCGACCGAACCGATTTCTTTCAACATGTTCAGTGCGGCTTCGTTCGCGCCGCCGTGCGCCGGTCCCCATAGGCAGGCAATGCCGGCGGCAATGCAGGCGAACGGATTGGCGCCGCTCGAACCGGCCAGCCGCACCGTCGAGGTCGACGCATTCTGCTCGTGGTCGGCATGCAGGATCAAAATGCGATCCAGCGCGCGCACCAGCACGTCATTGATCTTGTATTCTTCGCATGGGTTGGAGAACATCATGCGCATGAAGTTGGCGCTGTAGGACAGGTCGTTGCGCGGATAAACGAACGGCTGGCCGACAGAATACTTATAGGCCATCGCGACCAGCGTCGGCATCTTGGCGATCAAGCGAATCGCGGACACTTCGCGATGATGCGGATCGTTGATATCGAGCGAGTCATGATAGAACGATGCCAGCGCGCCGACCGTGCCGACCAGCACCGACATCGGATGCGCGTCGCGGCGGAAACCGCGGAAGAAGAATTGCATCTGCTCGTGCACCATCGTGTGGTTGGTCACGGTATTGACGAACTGGGTTTTCTGACCCAGGTTCGGCAGCTCGCCGTTCAACAGCAGATAGCAGGTTTCCAGGAAATCGCAATTGACCGCCAGCTGTTCGATCGGATAACCGCGGTAAAGCAGTTCGCCCTTGTCGCCGTCGATATAGGTAATCGACGAATTACAGGATGCAGTGGACATGAAACCCGGGTCGTAAGTGAACTTGCCGGTGGTGGCATACAGCTTGCGAATGTCGACGACGTCCGGACCGATCGTACCCTTGAAAATCGGAAGTTCGAGCGAGGGAGAACCGTCGGGAAACGACAGTGCGGCTTTGGTATCAGACTTGGTCATGGCTCTTCCTTCTAATGAGCGGTGAATCGATAGATAAAACTCAACTATGAAAAACAATAATCTGTTCGAGGGCCGGTTTTACGCGTCGCGCAGTCGCTCCAAGAGACTTCGGATATGCGGTAAATCGGCGCCGCCTTCCGGCTCCTTGCGCACAAGCAGCAAATCCATCAGCTCGTTATCCGACAAGTCCATCAGGCGGGAAAATGCATCCACCTCTTCATCGGTCAAAGTCGATTCATGCCGGTCCAGAAAACGGGTCAATATTAAATCGTTTTCCAGCAAGCCGCGCCGGCTGCGCCAGCGCAGGCGCGCACGCTTTACAGGATCGGCTTGATGCGGTACGGACATGTATCCTCGCTCGCTGGCACTTCATCCAGCTTCCGGAGCGTCGCCGATTCGGAAGCCGCGTGAAATAAAGTGGAAGCGATTGCGCTTCCACCTTGTTTGTTGGGACAGAGTGGCGCTATGCATAACTTTGTCCCGCAATTTTCTGCTTTGCTGGGCGACAGAATACCGCTAATCCTTCTAGTTTGCTGGGGACAGAGTCCCTTCCAGGGATAAACATAATTCGGCGCGCTGCGGCGCCTTATCAACTCTGTCCCGCAAAGAAAAACGCTTCTCTGTCCCGCAATTATTAAAATGGCTACACCGCGCGTCGTACCATCAATTCCTTGATCTTGCCGATGGCCTTGTTGGGGTTCAATCCTTTCGGGCAAACGTCCACGCAGTTCATGATTGAATGGCAGCGGAACAGGCGATATGGATCTTCCAGGTTATCGAGACGTTCACCGGTCGCTTCATCCCGGCTGTCGGCGATGAAGCGGTAGGCTTGCAGCAAGCCGGCCGGACCGACAAACTTGTCCGGATTCCACCAGAACGATGGGCAGGAAGTCGAGCAGCATGCGCACAGAATGCATTCATACAAGCCATCCAGTTCCTCACGTTCGACCGGCATCTGAAGACGCTCCTTCTCCGGCGGGATAGTGTTATTTACCAGATAAGGCTTGATCGAATGGTACTGCTTGAAGAACTGCGTCATGTCCACGATCAGATCGCGAATAACGGGCAGTCCCGGCAATGGCCGCAACACGATCGGCTGCTTCAGCTCGTTCAGATTGGTGGTGCAGGCCAATCCGTTCTTGCCGTTGATATTCATCGCGTCGGATCCGCACACGCCTTCACGGCAAGAGCGGCGCAACGCGAGCGAATCATCGACATCCGCCTTGATGCGCTGCAATGCGTCGAGCAGCATCTTGTCGGTATCCTGCAATTCGACCGTCAAGTCCTGCATGTAAGGCTTGCTGTCCTTGTCCGGATCGTATCGGTAGATTTGAAATTTTACAGTTCGTGCCATAGTTTGCCTTTTTGCGGTATTTCTCTTTTTGCGGGACAGAGTTTATAAGGCGCCGCAGCCCGCCGAATTACGTTTATCCCCCTGGAAGGGACTCTGTCCCCAACATTATATGAACTACCCCAACATAACTAAAATGTGCGTACTTTGGGCTTGAAGGATTCCACCGTCAGCGGCTTGGTGACCACCGGCTTGTAGTCAAGGCGGTTGCCTTCGGAGAACCACAAAGTATGCTTCATCCAGTGCTCGTCATCACGATTCGGATAATCGCGATGCGCGTGAGCCCCGCGCGATTCCTTGCGCGCCACGGCGGACGTGATGGTGGCCTTCGCGGTTTCAATCAGATTGCCGAGCTCCAGCGCTTCCACCCGCGCGGTATTGAATACCTTGGACTTGTCCTTGAAGGATACATGCTTGCAGCGTTCATCGAGCTCCATGATCTTTCTGTAGCCGGCCTGCAGCAATTCATCGGTGCGGAATACGCCGCAATAGTGCTGCATCGTTGCCCGGATGTCGTTGGCGACATCCTGCACCCGCTCGGCGCCGGTGCTGGTCTCCAGCCCGGATACGCGCGCCATTGCGAAATCGGCGGCATCGGCCGGCAACGGTTTGTGACTTTGCGCCTTGAGATCGCTCTGCACCACGTGATTGCCGGCGGCGCGGCCGAATACCAGCAGATCCAGCAGCGAATTGGTACCCAGGCGGTTGGCGCCATGGACCGATACGCATGCACATTCGCCGATCGCATACATGCCATTGACAACCGCATTCGGATTGCCGCCCTTGGGGGCCACGACCTGACCGTGAATATTGGTCGGGATACCGCCCATCTGGTAATGGATGGTCGGTACCACCGGGATCGGCTCCCTGGTCGCGTCGACGTTGGCGAACTTGTGCGCGATTTCGAGAATCGACGGCAAGCGTTTCTTGATGGTCTCGGCACCGATATGGCGCAAATCGAGCAATACGTGATCCTTGTACGGTCCGCAGCCGCGGCCTTCCTTGATTTCCTGGTCCATCGAGCGCGAAACGAAATCGCGCGGCGCCAAGTCTTTCAGCGTCGGTGCATAACGCTCCATGAAGCGTTCGCCATTGCAGTTGACCAGGATACCGCCCTCGCCGCGCACGCCCTCGGTAATCAGCACGCCTGCACCGGCGACACCGGTCGGATGAAATTGCCAGAACTCCATGTCTTCCAGCGGCAGGCCCGCACGCGCGGCCATGCCCATGCCATCGCCGGTGTTGATGAATGCGTTGGTGGATGCAGCCCAGATGCGGCCCGCGCCGCCGGTGGCGAAAATCGTCGTCTTGGCTTCGAGAATCATCATCTCGCCGGTTTCCATTTCCAGCGCCACCACGCCGACCACATCGCCGTCGGCGTCGCGGATGATGTCGATAGCCATCCATTCGACGAAGAAGTGCGTTCTGGCGCGCACATTGCGCTGGTATAGCGTATGCAGCATCGCATGGCCGGTACGGTCGGCCGCTGCGCAGGCGCGCTGCACCGGCTTCTCGCCGAAGTTGGCGGTATGGCCGCCGAACGGACGCTGGTAAATGGTGCCATCCGGATTGCGGTCGAACGGCATGCCGAAATGCTCGAGTTCGTAGACCACCTTCGGCGCCTCGCGACACATGTATTCGATGGCGTCCTGATCGCCGAGGTAATCGCCTCCCTTGACGGTGTCGAACATATGCCAGTACCAGCTATCCTCGGACATGTTGCCGAGTGCGGCACCGATACCGCCCTGCGCCGCAACAGTGTGCGACCGGGTCGGGAAAACCTTGGACAGTACGGCCACGTTCAGGCCCGCTTCCGCCAGTTGCAGCGAAGCCCGCATGCCGGAACCGCCGGCACCGATGATCACCGCATCGAAGCGGCGCGACGGAATATTTGATTTGATTGCTGCCACGATCACGCTCTCCAGAGAATCTGCGCCGCCCATCCGGCGCAACCGATCAGCCACAGGAGCGTGGCAACCTGCAATGCGAGCCGCATCGATACCGGCTTGATGTAATCCATCCAGATATCGCGCATGCCGACCCAGACGTGATACAGCAATGCAATGACCGTAACGAAGGTTGCGATCTTGAACCACTGCTGGGCGAACATGCCCGCCCAGCCCTCGTAGCTGAAATCATTCCCGGTTAAAAACGCAACCAGCAAAATGACGGTATACATTGCCATGACGATTGCGGTCACGCGTTGCGCGAGCCAGTCTTTGAGACCGTAATGCGCGCCGACCACCAGGCGCTTCGATCCAATATTGTTATCCGGCATTTAAAACACTCCAAACAATTTCAAGGCAACCAGCGCGGCCAGCGACAGGCTGACGGCTAGAACGGTGGCGGCCGATTTGCGCGCGCCCTCCCTGCTTAAACCGATGTGAGCATCCATGATCAAATGGCGGATGCCGGCGCAGAAGTGATGCAGGTAAGCCCACGCCAGCGACAGGATCAACAGCTTGACGAACCAGTGGGAAGCGAACCCTTTGAGATATTCGAACGAAACTTCGGAAGTCAGACTCTTCTCTAACAGGAATAAAATGAAAGGCAACAGCACGAACATCAGCGCGCCGCTGATACGGTGCAGAATTGAAACGAGACCCGCCAACGGCATACGGTAGCGCACAATCTGCGTAATATGGATGTTAGCAAATTGCGGCCGATTCTTCTTTGCGACCTCCGACATACAAACCTCACCTAGCTTAATAAACTCGTAATTTTCGCCTATTTTGTACGGCACACCAATAGTTATTCTGTTGTGCGGAGAATATATCTTTTTGTCAAGCTGAATCCGGCGCGCCGATCAGCTTAATTCGTTCCGATAATGATGGCGATCAGTGAGGTACAGGCCCCGCCTTACCTCGACCGGCTTGTCGCCATAGGTATACGAGACCCGCTCGACGCTCAGCAACGGCGTATCGGCCGCAACCGCCAGCAGTGCCGCGGCGTCAGGATCCGCGCTGACTGCGCGGATCCGTTCAGCCGCACGAATCATGTGAGTACCGAACTCGGTTTCAAACAAGCCGTACATCGGCCCTTTGTATTCAGTCAGGCGCTCTGCCGTCAAGCCTTTGAATATTGCACCCGGCAGCCACAGTTCTTCCAGAATGGTCGGCGCGCCGTCAAAAGACTGTACACGCCTGATGAAAATCACCGAATCGCCGGCCTTGATATCGAGCAGGCGCGCGACTTCGGCCGGCGCGCGCAGGCGCTTGACTTCGATGATCCTGTTTTCCGGAACATGCGCGTTCCCCGCATCGGGCATCAGGCGCAGAAAACGGAACTGCGCGCGCGCTTCGTGATGCGTTGCGACGAAAGTGCCCTTGCCCTGCCGGCGAACCACCAGATTTTCCGCCGACAACTCGTCAATCGCTTTGCGGACGGTGCCTTGACTGACCTTGAACCGGACGGCCAGCTCGACTTCGCTGGGAATCAGATCGCCGGGCTTCCATTCGCCGGACTGCAGGCTTTGCGTGATCAGAGCCTTGATTTGCTGGTATAGCGGACTGAAAGTAGGAGAAGTGCCGGAGGTGAAAGTCCCTGCTGCGCCTTGCGTGGCAATATTGTTGAAGTCGGAGATCTGGGAAGCCATAACCCCTAATTTCACCACAAACCCCGTTTTCCGTCCAGCAAAAAGTAGTAGATGATATGTCTTATATAAGATATATGACAGCCATTGACAGAGTGGTCATGTCGGCCTACACTCGCGGGCAATAAATTGTACATTTCGAATTGCCTCTTGGTAAAGCGTTGTCGCCGCCCGTCTATTGCGGCACTGGCCAATCAGGCTGACTCGGCATGCTTTCACCGGTATCGGTATCATTACAATCTTTCGCAACATACACATAAGTCTCGACATCGTTTTCATTACCACCTTGGAGATTCATCATGGCTAAAGCCCCCATGCGCGTCGCCGTCACCGGCGCCGCCGGCCAGATCGGCTACTCCTTGCTGTTTCGCATCGCCAACGGCGACATGCTCGGCAAGGACCAACCGGTCATTCTGCAACTGCTCGAAATCCCGGATGAGAAAGCCCAGAAAGCGCTGAAGGGCGTGATGATGGAACTCGACGACTGCGCGTTTCCGCTGTTGGCCGGCATGTCGGCGCACGGCGATCCGATGACCGCGTTCAAGGACATCGATGTCGCGCTGCTGGTAGGCGCGCGTCCGCGCGGCCCGGGCATGGAGCGCAAGGACCTGCTCGAAGCCAATGCGAAAATCTTCACGGTGCAAGGCAAGGCGCTGGATGCCGTCGCATCGCGCAACGTGAAAGTGCTCGTTGTCGGCAATCCGGCCAATACCAATGCGTATATCGCAATGAAATCCGCGCCGAGTCTGCCGGCCAAGAATTTCACCGCAATGCTGCGCCTGGATCACAATCGCGCATTGTCGCAAGTCGCCGCCAAAATCGGCAAGCCGGTCACGTCGATCGAAAAGCTGTTCGTCTGGGGCAATCACTCGCCGACGATGTATCCCGACTATCGCTACGCGACCGCCGACGGCAAACCCGTCAAAGCCATGATCAACGACGATGCATGGAACAAGGATGTGTTCCTGCCGACCGTCGGCAAGCGCGGTGCCGCGATCATTGAAGCGCGCGGCCTGTCGTCGGCGGCATCGGCAGCCAACGCGGCCATCGATCATGTCCGCGACTGGCTGCTCGGCACCAATGGCAAGTGGACCACGATGGGCATACCGTCGGACGGCTCGTACGGAATTCCGAAAGACACGATGTTCGGTTTCCCGGTGACTACCGAAAAAGGCGAATACAAGATCGTTCAGGGACTGGACATCGACGCATTCTCTCAGGAGCGCATCAATGTCACGCTGAAAGAACTGCTGGATGAACGCGAGGGCGTGAAACACCTGGTCGGCTAAGGATTTGCACCGGCCGGACGAGTAACGCGGTTTTTGGAGTGGCGCTGCTTGTCCGCCGGATCATCGGATCAATTGGGCCTGACGGTCCGCTGCATATGCATCATGCCGAATTTGTGGGGCAGCGTCGTGCGGTTTTTTCATTCGGGCGAATCGCCGTCTGCCCCGCTGATGCATAGCGGCTTCATGCAATACAATGACTGAAATCTATAAAGCGGCAGAAAGCATGACTGAAGCACAAGTTGCATAGTTGGTCCTGTACAACAAATTTCCATATTGCAATACTGCGACAGCTATTTTAGTTAATATTGAGCTGCACGCAAGAGTGCAATATTAGTGGCCGCCTTGCTTGAATCCGCGGCTACTTCGTTATTGAATCAAGCGCGCGTTGCGTGGAATACAATTCCTCGAGACCGCGCATTAAAGGAGAAATCTGATGAAAAAGTACCTGTCTACAATGTTACTTCTGGGCGCCAGTATGACGGTCGCGATTCCTCAAGTCTGGGCGCAGACGCATAAGGCTGCACCGGCAGCTTCCGCAGCCGCCGAGCCAGAGATGAAAGGTTTCTCCAAGACCGACTTCCACTGCGAACTCGGTACCAACTTGACGATTTACGAAAAGGCCAACGACAACAAATCCATCGGTTTGAAATGGAACAAGAAGGTCCATGAATTGACCCGCGTGGAAACGACGACCGGCGCAAATCGTTTTGAGAATCGCCAGGCCGGCCTGGTCTGGATCGGCATCCCGGCCAAGGGTATGTTGCTCGATTCCAAGAAAGGCCATCAGCTTGCCAACGAATGCAAGAGCGCCGACCAAACGAAAGCCAAATCCAAAGTATAGTAGTCATCGCATTGCCAAGCGTTCCAGCGACTCCGGCGCCATTCGTGGCGCCGGAGTCGTTCAAGAAGCAAGCCAGCCTGCAAAATAGCTTTTACATTACCCGGATGCGCATGTATTTGTATTGAGAATTTGTATTAAGATTCAAACTAGTTTTTATCATCGTATTTCGAACAATAAGGAAAAGCCATGTCCCGCAACACGCTGAACACCCTCAAGGAATTTAATATTTCGGGTTCCAGAAAAGGGAAGTTCTACTCGCTCCCAGCGTTGGAGAAAAAACTCGGTGTGAATATCTCGCGCCTGCCGGTATCGATCCGCATCGTGCTCGAATCCGTGCTGCGCAACTGCGACGGCAAGAAAGTGACCGAAGAGCATGTGCAGCAGCTCGCGAACTGGAATCCGACCGGCGCCCGCACTGAAGAAATCCCATTCGTGGTTGCACGCGTGCTGTTGCAGGACTTTACCGGCGTACCGCTGCTGGCCGACCTGGCCGCGATGCGCGGCGTCGCCTCCAGGATGAACAAGAATCCCAAGAACATCGAGCCGCTGGTGCCGGTGGACCTGGTGGTCGATCACTCCGTGCAGATCGACCACTATCGCGACAAAAAAGCGCTCGACCTCAACATGAAACTCGAATTCCAGCGCAACAACGAGCGCTACCAGTTCATGAAATGGGGCATGCAGGCATTCGATACGTTCGGCGTGGTGCCGCCCGGTTTCGGCATCGTGCATCAGGTCAATCTGGAATATCTGGCGCGCGGCGTACACAAGAAAGACGACGTTTACTATCCGGATACCCTGGTCGGCACCGATTCCCACACCACCATGATCAACGGCATCGGCGTGGTAGCCTGGGGCGTTGGCGGCATCGAAGCGGAAGCCGGCATGCTCGGCCAGCCGGTGTACTTCCTGACGCCGGATGTGGTCGGCGTGAACCTCAGCGGTCAATTGCGCGAAGGCGTCACCGCGACCGATCTGGTGCTGACCGTCACCGAATTGCTGCGCAAGGAAAAAGTGGTCGGCAAGTTTGTCGAGTTTTTCGGCGAAGGCACCGAATCGCTCTCCACCACCGACCGCGCGACGCTTGCCAACATGGCACCTGAATACGGTGCCACCATGGGCTTTTTCCCGGTCGATGAAGCGACCATCGACTACTTCCAGGGCACCGGCCGCAACAAAGCGGAAATCGATGCATTCGAAAGCTATTTCAGGGCACAAAATTTATTCGGCGTCCCGAAAGCCGGCGAGATCGACTACACCAAGGTCGTCGAACTCGATCTCGGCTCGGTAGCGCCATCGCTGGCGGGTCCGAAACGTCCGCAAGACCGGATCGAGATCGGCAACGTCAAGGCGAATTTCGCCGAGCTGTTCGCCAAGCCGACCTCGGAAAACGGCTTCAACAAAAAGATCGAAGATCTCGATGCAACCTACGTCAACGCCGACGGCGTCAAGGTCAAAAACGGCGATGTGCTGATCGCTGCGATCACCTCTTGCACCAATACCTCCAATCCGAGCGTAATGATCGCCGCCGGCCTGCTGGCCAAAAAAGCGGTGGAAGCCGGTCTGAAGGTATCACCGCATATCAAGACGTCGCTCGCCCCCGGCTCCCGCGTCGTGACCAAGTATCTGGAAGCGGCCGGCCTGCTGCCATACATGGAGCAGCTCGGCTTTGGCGTGACTGCCTATGGCTGCACCACCTGCATCGGCAATGCCGGCGATCTGACCGCGGCAATGAACGAGGCGATCGTGCAAAACGATATCGTTGCATCGGCCGTGTTGTCCGGCAACCGCAATTTCGAAGCGCGCATCCATCCGAATATCCGCTCCAACTTCCTCGCGTCTCCGCCGCTGGTGGTGGCGTATGCCATCGCCGGCAACATGACCAGGGATCTGATGACCGAGCCGGTCGGCAAAGGCAAGGACAAAAACGGCAGCCCGCGCGACGTGTACCTCGGCGACATCTGGCCCACCAGCAAGGAAGTTGCGAAGCTGATGAAGTTCGCGCTGAATGGGCAGACCTTCAAGGAAAATTATGCCGACGTCAAGGACGCGCCCGGCAAACTGTGGGAACAGATCGGCGGCGTCGCCGAAGGCCAGATCTACGACTGGCCGAAGTCGACTTACATTGCCGAACCGCCGTTTTTCAATGACTTCACGATGGAACCGAAAGCGGCTGCGACCGGTATCACCGGCGCACGCGCATTGGGTGTGTTCGGCGACTCGATCACCACCGACCATATTTCTCCGGCCGGTTCGATTCAGGAGTCCAGCCCGGCAGGAAAATGGCTTATCGCGAATGGCGTGCTGAAAGCCGATTTCAACTCCTATGGCGCACGGCGCGGCAATCACGAGATCATGATGCGCGGCACTTTTGCCAATGTGCGTGTCAAGAACCTGATGATCCCGCCCAAAGCGGACGGCTCGCGCGTGGAAGGCGGCATCACGTTTCACCAGCCGAGCGGCGTGCAAATGTCGATCTACGACGCCGCAATGCAGTATGTCGACGACGGTGTGCCGACAATGGTATTCGGCGGTGAAGAGTACGGTACCGGCTCTTCGCGCGACTGGGCAGCCAAAGGCACGCAGCTGCTGGGCGTCAAGGCAGTGATTGCCCGTTCGTTCGAACGTATCCATCGCTCCAACCTGGTCGGCATGGGCGTGCTGCCGCTGCAGTTCGTCGGCGACGACAGCATCCAGAGACTCGGCATCAAAGGCGACGAAACCTTCGATCTGAAAGGCCTTGAAGGCGAGATCAAACCGCAGCAGGAAGTCACGCTGGTGATCAATCGTTCCAATGGCAGCAGCCAGAACGTCAAGGTCTTGCTGCGTATCGATACGCCGATCGAAGTGGATTACTACAAACATGGCGGCATACTGCCTTTCGTTCTCCGTCAGCTTCTGGCTGCCTGAGAACTTCAGGCAGAGCCTGCCCGGTGTGAGGCGCAGCGCGACCACGCTGCTTGGGTTCTCCGTCAGCTTTTAGCCGCCTGAGACCTTCAGGAATAGCCTGCCTGGTGCGGGGCGTAGCGTGGCCAGGCAGCCCGGGTTCTTCGCCAACCGTGAGCAAAAACCGCAGGGAGTGAATTCTCCATGCGGTTTTTTTTATAACAAAATACTGCATGGCGTTGGAACGTCGTACGCCTGTCGAGAACCATGCATTTCCATTGGAGTTCGCGGAATCCACTACAATACGTTTATCTGCTCCCTCTTCACGGTTTTCCCATCATGCGCCGCCCTTCCAAAAATTCCTTCCAAAAGCTTTCTGCCGACAGCCAGCGGCTCGCCGGGCTGGCTCAGGCAATGGCGCAGGCCGGCAGCCGCCTGGAGGAACGCGCATGGGAACGCAGCCTCGATGCATTGATCCAAAAACTGCTGAAGAATGCCCACCAAGACACGATCGATGCAGCACTCGACCATCTCTTCAAGACCGAACTGGCCGCCTACGATGCGCTGATGGAATCCGTTGAAGCGGTAAGCGCGTCCTGCACCATCGAGCAAGACGGCAACCGATATGATGCGCTGCTGGTTGCGATACCGATTCTCGCGTGGACCCGTTTCACCATCGCGTCCGGTCCGATTGCACCGGAAATGCTGACGACGCTCTCTGCGCACCTGTACGGCCATGTACTGGCTGCGAATACGCGACTCGCCATCGCACCGACCTTGTATGCGATCGACCAGCTGCCGCGTGCCCATGTCGATACCTTTGCCCTTACCCAGCGCATGGCCCAGGCCGCCCTCGCCGGCAGCCCGCTGCGCCCGCTTGTCAACCCGCCGGAAACCGCGGCTTTTATCGCCGATACGCGTTTCATATTGGCGACCGTTGTCGCGCCCGCGGAAGCGCCGCTGTTTCGCTGGCAGGCATCGGAAACGCCGGGCAATGTCATGCCTGAACAGCAGAATGCATTGGCTCAATGGCGCACGCAGGCCATGCCGAACATCGCGCGCCTGCTGCCCGGCTGCGGCATTGAATTGCTGTTGCCGGAAGCCTACTATGTCGCATGCCGCGAAGCCGACAAACAAATCCGGCCTGCATTGATCCGCGCTGCGGTCCATTACCTTACCCATACGCTCGGGACCGAACCCCAAGACTTGTCCGCGATCATTGGCGGCTTCGGCGAGGAATCGATTGACAACCGCGTGGACGAATATCGCGTCAGCTTCGCATTGCGCCAGCATCCGGATGTGGTCTACGGGATTGTGTGGCCGCTGTACGGACAGGAAGACGCCGAAGCGGAATTGCGCGGCTTATCGACCGGCCTGTTGGCCCAGGCGGGCAACTCCGCCCAAACCGCGGTGCACTCTCCGCGGCCGGACTATGCGGCGCCGGTCGACGAAATTTTCAGCTTATTGCGGGAATGCGGCATTACCGACATCAAACGCCATGACGAGCATTTTGCGATGGAATTTTGCGACGACTGCGGGGCACCGCTGTACTGCGATCGTGAAGCGGAACTGGTGCACGCGGAAATGCCCGAAGATGCGCCGCAAGTGTCCGGACATTTTCACTGATACCCGTCACCCTTCCCCAATAAACCGGCGGTCGATGTGATGCCATCCGGCCACGAGACGCCCTCTCTGCATACAGCCTGACTTCATCCCGGCAAAGTCCATCTCGGACCGGACCCTTCACCGCGCCGAACACCCGATTTGCAACCGGTGCGGCGACGCGGT
>DASYKE010000112.1:0-11219 GCA_035995725.1 Burkholderiaceae bacterium
AGACACGCCGATGCACGATGCTGTACGCGCGTTAATAGAATTGATTGAATTCGAGCTGTTGCGGTAAACGCCTCGGCATGGATCCCGTGTGCTGATCAGCTTTTATGCGACGTTGCACTATGGGCGTAATTACCCCTGTCAGCTTTTTCACGTTCGCTTTCATCTCAAGCATCTGTTCTGATTTCGCAAGCCGTACCAGGCCGCGCAGCGATTCTCTGAAAGCATATTTCTCGCGAACAGTCAGGTCTCTTCCATAGAGTGTGTCAATCAAATCCGTAATTACCTGCTCGGTAGAGGGTTTGGTAGCCATATTCACCTATCCGCTAATGATTTAAGAAAATTTCCAAAAAGAATATTACTTGTATCCGGGCGGAAATTTTTGATAAATATCAAGCTTATTGCATGTGATTAATTGCATATGAGCACTAGATACCTTGATACACATATGAAAAAACTACCGATTCATGATAACGGGGCTACATTCTCTCGGGATGACTGAAAAAACTGCTTAACAGATTGTTTAATCGATGCGAAGAAATATTCACCGCTAATGCGCCTGTGCGTGAGAATTTTGTAATTATGCCGAGGATGCAGCCTTTGTTTTTGTGTCTAAATATATTTCGCTAAATGCGATTGTGCGTAGCAAGAAATATGGATGGTTATGGCATGAAAATCGCAAACTGCATATATACCCCATGACTGGTCTACTCTGGTCACGACATGGTGAAATCGTTCTTTTATGTTCTATGCCAGGCTTTTCTTCCTCTTGATCATCAACTTGGAAGTACATCATGGAAAAATTGACACCGGAACAGCTCGATCATTTGAAAGATCTGCTGAATCAGCGCGAGCAAGAATTGCACGCCGACATTCGCCGTGAAGTAAATCTTAAGGATGACTACATGCAAGTTGCCAGTGAAGTTCCGGATCCCGGTGACTCATCGTTCGCAAATCTGGCGGTCGATCTCGGCAACGCTGCTGTAATACGCGACATCAACGAATTGCGCGCCATTCAGACGGCCCGTAAACGAATGGAAAATGGCGTGTATGGCGTATGTTCCGAATGCGGTTTTGACATTCCGTATGAACGCTTGCAAGCGCTTCCGACCGCGGAACGTTGCGCGCCCGATCAGAATAAGTATGAGAAGATACATGCTGAAGCGCAAAAAGGTACCTCGTTATAAATCTTCGGAAGAGGAGCATATACGACCGTCCGGCAAATTTTTATCCGGTCAGGCAAACTGTCAGCTTGACTGACCGGGTAGACACCGGAAGGCGCCGCTGCGGCCGGTTTCCCCGTTCGGTATACTGGATTTGGTCCCGAGCGTGGAACCGGAAAATGACTTCATTTGCAAGGTCCTGGGCATGATAAAAGAGATAATGACGAATGGCTCGCTGCGCCGGGTTCTGCAAGCGATGCCCAAGGCTGAACTGCATATCCACATAGAAGGTTCATTGGAACCGGAACTGATTTTCGCGCTGGCCCGGCGCAACAATGTCACGTTGCCGTTTGCTTCGGTAGAAGCACTGCGCCGTGCCTATGCATTCAGCGATCTGCAATCGTTTCTCGATATATATTACGCGGGAGCCAGCGTGTTGCTGACCGAGCAGGATTTCTATGACATGACTTTGGCTTACCTGCGGCGTGCCAAAGCGGACAACGTCCGACATGCTGAAATTTTCTTCGATCCGCAAACCCATACGGCGCGCGGCATTGCATTCTCTGTTGCAATAGCCGGCATTGACCGAGCGTTGCGCGATGCACGTTCCCAGTGGGGGATGAGCAGCGCGGTGATCATGTGCTTCTTGCGGCACTTGTCGGAGGAAGACGCTTTCGCGACGCTGGAACAGGCGTTGCCGCACCGCGATAAATTGATCGGGGTCGGCCTCGATTCTTCCGAGCGCGGCCATCCTCCGGAAAAATTCGCACGGGTATTTGCGCGTTGCAGGGAGCTCGGCTTGCATCTGGTAGCACATGCTGGCGAAGAAGGGCCGCCCGAGTATATCCGGACTGCGCTCGATTTACTGCAGGTCGAGCGCATAGACCACGGCGTGCGCTGCCTGGAGGACGTCGCGTTGACGCAACAGTTGGCGCGTGACCGGGTGCCGCTGACGGTATGCCCGCTTTCCAATATAAAATTGAGAGTATTCGATCGGCTGCATGATCACAACCTGCTGAAGCTGCTGGACGCGGGCATTGTAGCGACAGTCAACTCGGATGATCCCGCATATTTCGGCGGCTATATAAATGACAATTTTTTCGCGGCGTTCGAAGCGTTGCCGCTGCAGCGACGGCATGCACATCAATTGGCGCGCAACAGCTTTTCCGCATCTTTCCTCGATGCATCGGCCAAACAACGGTATCTGGATGAAGTCGATGTATTTTTCGGACATTGAGTTGGCCAGGATTTTCTGCCCTTTATGAGACTCGACGTGGAAATGTCCAGAAATCGACAGTCTTTAAAAAGGAAAATCAAGCTATAAATGGCGTGGTGGAACGATGCGCAATATGGCTGGAGAGCGATGATCTGTACGTTTATAGAGTTATCTCCAAAAGGGTCCTGATGAAAGATGGGGCGCTGCCAATTGTGCTGGTCGTTCTGGGTGCCGCCTGGCTGCTGCACAGCCTGGACTGGTTACCCGAAGTGCGCTGGATATGGATTCTCGGCCTGGCCGGCACAGGCCTGGCGATTCTGATGCTAGACGGCGTGACCAAATCTTCCATCGTTGCCGGTCCATTGCTGATTTTGGCCGGTCTTCTGTCTTTTTTCCATCAGTATTATGGGCTTGGCTGGCGTTTCATTATTCCGATCATGCTGATTGCAGCGGGAACATTGATGCTGGTTGCTCGTTCGCCGTCGATCCCCGAATCGCGCAACTTCAATCGGTCTGTCAAACATAAATCCGGGGATGGAGATCCGCATGCCTGATGCGCTTTCCGCTGCTGCGCTGGCCGGTGGCTTGTCATGGGCGAGCGGCATCCGTCTGTACATGGCGCTGTTTGTCGCCGGTTGGTTCAGTCGCATGGGATGGATTACGCTTCCGCAGACCTTGCAAGTGCTCGAGTCGCCGTGGGTGATGGGGGTGACAGGCTTGTTGCTGATAGTTGAATTTCTGGCAGACAAGATACCCGGCGTCGATTCGGTGTGGGATGCAATGCAGACATTCATACGGATTCCCGCCGGCGCAATTCTCGGTGCTGCCGCAATAGGACAGATGGACCCGGCATGGACTACGATCGCCGCGCTGCTGGGCGGCACGATTGCCGCCGGTGCGCATTTCACCAAAGCCGGCAGCCGTGCCTTGATAAACACATCGCCGGAGCCATTCAGCAATTGGGCTGCTTCTTTCTCCGAGGAGGCAGCAGTCATCGGCGGATTGTGGGCGGCATTTTTCCATCCGTGGCTATTGTTTGCATTCCTCGCAGCATTTTTTATTCTCGCCCTGTGGTTGTTGCCAAAGCTATGGCGCAGTTTACGGTGGCTCTTTCGAAAGCTGAGCATCTAATGTTTTTTCAATCGTTTCGCATGACCCGCCGCGACTGGCGCGCGGGCGAGTTGCGCTTCCTGCTGATCGCGCTGATCGTCGCAGTTGCCGCATTGTGCTCGGTCGGGTTCTTTGTCGACCGCATGCGCGCCGGCTTGAATCGCGATGCCCACCAGTTGCTGGGCGGAGATCTGGTGGTCAGGGCGGATCAGCCGATCAGCGACGTCTGGCGATCCGAAGCCGGGCGGCGCGGATTGCTGCTGGCGGAAACCGTGGCTTTTCCGAGCATGGTGATTGCGGGCGAAGGCGATCAAGCCACTTCGCAGTTGGCGGCAGTCAAAGCCGTATCGCCGGGCTACCCGTTGCGCGGCAACCTGAAAATCGCGGCACCGCAAAATGGCGGCGATATCGTTACGCGGGCCATCCCCGAAGCCAGTACCGTGTGGGTCGATTCGAATTTACTGTCGGCGCAAAATCTTGCGGTTGGGAATCAACTGAAACTCGGCGATAAAATTTTTAAAATTGCAAATGTGATTTCAGTCGAACCCGATCGCGGCGCCGCATTCATGAATTTTGCCCCGCGCGTAATGCTGCCTATGTCGGATCTTGCCGCTACCAATCTGATCCAGAATGGTTCGCGGGTGACCTATCGTTTGCTGGTTGCCGGCAAGCCGACAGATGTCGAAGCGTTTCAGCGGTGGATGCAATCACGCATCGAACGCGAAAATATCAAAGGGGTACGGATAGAGTCGCTGGAATCGGGGCGTCCAGAAATGCGATCTACCCTGGATCGTGCCGAACAATTCCTGTCCCTGGTCGGTCTGCTGTCGGCAATGCTGGCGGCGGTTGCGGTGGCAATGGCGGCACGCCGTTTCATGCTGCGTCATATCGATGCATGCGCAATGTTGCGTTGTCTCGGTTTGACGCAGAATCAGGTGACAGCTTTATATCTGATCGAGTTTTTCATTATCGGCCTGGTTGGCAGCGCACTCGGCGCGTTGACAGGATTTGCTGCGCATTTCGTATTGCTCGAATGGCTGGGCCGGCTGGTAACAAGTGATCTCCCCCCGGCAACATTTTTGCCTGCCGTGCAGGGAATGGCGACCGGCTTGCTATTGTTGATCGGATTTGCCATACCGCCCATTCTGCAACTGCGCAATGTCCCGCACAATCGCGTGATTCGACGCGAGCAGGATGTGCCCCAGCCGATGACGCTGGCGACCTACGGATTGGGGTTGTTGAGCTTTGTCGCATTGCTGTTATGGCAGGCCGGCAACCTGAAATTGGGATTACTGACGGCGGCAGGTTTTCTGGGCGGTTTTGCAGCGTTCGCGCTGGTTGGCTGGCTGAGCCTGAAATCGTTACGTATCCTGCGTGGAGCGATTCGCCATCCCAGCTGGCGCTTCGCGGTGACGGCGTTGCAGCGCCGCCCCGGCGCCAGCGTGGTGCAGATTGTCGCACTCGCATTAGGCCTGATGGCATTGTTGTTATTGACCGTCATTCGCGGCGATCTGGTGAACGCGTGGCACCAGTCGACGCCTCCCGATGCGCCCAACCGGTTCATGCTGAACATTCAGCCAGATCAGAGACGGGAAATCGAGGCACGCCTGGCAAAAAATGGCATCGTCAATCCGGTGTTGTATCCAATGATCCGCGGTCGCTTGATTCAGATAAACGACAGGCCCATTACCGGAGAAACATATGCGGAAGACCGCGCGAAGCGTCTGGTCGATCGTGAATTCAATTTATCCACCATGCGTGCCGTGCCGCCACAAAATCAGGTCACAGCGGGCCACTGGTATGACGACCGCAAGCCGGAAGCGTCGGTTGAGGAGGGGCTGGCCAAGACACTGAATTTGAAGCTCGGCGACAAGCTCAGGTTCGACATCGGAGGCCAGCCGGTCGAAGCCCCGGTCACCAGTTTGCGCAAGCTCGAATGGGGGTCGATGCGCGTGAATTTTTTTGTGATCCTCAATCCGAAGGCGGTAGCCGACATGCCGCAGACATGGATTACCGCGTTCCGGTTGCCGGACAACAAAGGTGCATTGATCAATGAGCTGTTGCGCGACTTTCCGAATCTGACCGTGGTCGACATCGGCAGCGTGATAAGGCAGGTCCAGAATGTGATTGACCAAGTGGTCACAGCGGTCGAATTCTTGTTTCTGTTCACGCTCGCTTCCGGGGTGTTGGTGCTTTATGCGGCGCTGGTGGGATCGCAAGACGAGCGCACGAGGGAATCGGGGCTGCTGCGCGCGCTCGGCGCAACACGCAAGCAACTGTCTCAGGCGCAGTGGATTGAATTTGCGCTGGTAGGCGGACTGGGAGGGGTGCTTGCCGCTACCGGCGCGGCTGCGGTCGGTTGGGCGCTTGCCAGGTACGTGTTCGACTTCGAATGGACATTCAGCCCGACGGTGTGGCTGGCCGGCCTGGTGATCGGCGCGGCTTGCGCACTGATAGGAGGCTGGGTCGGACTGCGCAATGTACTCAATCAACCGCCGTTGCAGACATTGCGGGAAGCGTAATACAAGCTATGCGGTTTGTATCGCCGGCTCAGTCCTTGGGCCGTTTATTTTAGTAGGCATGAAGCGCCATTCGCAGCCTGGCTGCGGAGGGCGACATGCCATCTTGTTGGCTCTCATTCTCTTCATCATTTCAAGCCGATATCTTGCGCGGACGTCTTCCGTATGGGGTGTCTCCGCACTTGGCTTCCGAAGAAATTTCGGACGCATCGTCCGGTGCTTCCCGCGGTATTTCGATTGCGATCCTGTTCCTAAGGACAGCGGCAATCCCTCATTCCCGTTTTCCCCGCATGTATTCCGGCATCAGTCCGCCGCTCTGCCGGTGACAAAGACGAGTGGTGCTTATTTCCTTATTTTCCGAAGAAAAACTCATTATTCAGGCCGCTCTTTTGGTACCCGCCTTGTATTTTTTAGCCGACACTCGGCATTTCGCATATTGCAAACGTTTGAGATTAGTCAGTGTATTTCGGGTGATCCCTGTCTATATTAATTTTCCGGATACATATAGCGTACAAACTTAAAAACAACATGACTTTCTCCGGCGTAGGTTGCATAAAGACTTGCGGAAAATAAAGCAATACGGCATGACGCACGTCAATGCATGCCATAAGGACATACGTACAGTTGCATTTAAGATTGGTCGGTCATTAAATAGGTCGAAACGAAATAAGAACGCGAACATTTTATTGACATCAGGAATATTCAATATGGCTTTCCGGTTCTTTGTTTTGTCTGCCCCGAACATTGTTTTCTAATCTCAAAGACCACCAAGAATTTTGGCAGGCTTGCACAATCAAGTGGGATAACATCATGTACCTTTTTTCAAAAATCTCTCTAAAAAAATGGAGTGTCGTTGCTGTAATACCGTTGGTTGCGGCATGCACTTCCATAGCCCCCGGCATGCAATTCGATAGCGCAGCTACCACTCCTGACGAGAGCCTTCCCGAAGGGACGGTAAAGCCTGTGCTCAAAGCCATTACACCACAACTGGTGAAATCGGAAAAAGAGCAACGTGAGCGTCAAACTACACAGGACATAAGCCGTCTGGTTACGCATCCCAAGCCATATGGAATTGAAAGCGGAGACATACTTTCCATCGTCGTATGGGATCATCCCGAACTTACCGGCGCTGCGATGGTTGCGCCAGTTCAGACCATCGCCGGTGTCGATCCCGGAACTGCGGCAACGCCACCGGCCGGTTTTGTCGTCGACCATGAAGGCATGTTGCAATTTCCTTACGCCGGCAATCTCAAGGTTGCGGGATTGACGGAGGACCAGGCGCGCAATCTGCTGACCAACAAGCTCGCTTATTACATCAGGAAGCCGAAGGTTACGTTGCGTGTGCAGTCATATCGCAGCAAGCGGATTTACGTCGACGGTGAAGTCAAGGCTCCCGGCCTTCAGCCAATCAATGATATTCCGATGACCCTGGTCGAAGGGCTCAACCGGGCAGGAGGCTTATTGCCGACCGCCGACCAAAGTCAGGTTTCGCTTAGCCGTGCCGGCACAACTTACCGCATTAACATTCCGGAGATGGTGCAGAAAGGCGTCAATCCTGCCGGCATCATGCTGGAAAACGGCGATGTCGTTCGGGTACTGTCACGCGACGAAAGCAAGGTATTCGTATCGGGTGAAGTGAATATACCAAGAGCACTCACCATGCACAATGGCCGCTTGACGCTCAATGAAGCGCTGGGTGAATCAGGCGGCATCAATCCGCTTAGTGGCGACAGCGGACAGGTATATGTGGTGCGCAAGTCTGCCACCGAACCGGTCGTATATCGATTGGATGCAAAAGCGCCCGGGGCTTTGGCCATGGCAGAGGGTTTTGAGCTCAATCCCAAGGATGTTGTATATGTAGCTGCCACGCCGCTTGCAAACTGGCACCGCACCATCAGCCAGATATTCCCCGGCGCACTGACCGGCGCCGTCGGGGCAGTCGCCAACCCTACCGTCATGGGGCGGTAAAGTGATTGCCAATATTCTGTTTATTTGTATTGGCAATATTTGCCGCAGCCCTATGGCAGAAGGTTTGTTCAGGCAGGCAATGCCCGAAAAGGCAGTGTATTCGGCTGGTCTGAATGCAATGGTTGGCGAGCCGGCTGATCCTTCCTCGATCCAGTTGATGTGGGAGCACGGCATCGATATTACCGGGCACCGGGCGAGGAGCCTTGCCGCCTGGATGGTAAAGGAAGCGGATCTGATCCTGACAATGGACCGGGAACAAAAGCGCTTTATTGAACAGACCTATGCCAAGTCAAAAGGCAAAGTAATGCGCCTTGGCGAGGGCAGTAAATATGATATTCCCGACCCCTATCAATTGGGTTCGGCCGCATTTCGGCATTCATGCGATCTGATTGCTCAGAGTATAGATGAATTGGTGGAACGTATCGTGCAGCCGGACAAAGAACAGAATGAATGTGCCATAACGCCCATCCGGGAATCACCGTTACCCTTTTCTCCGCAGGGGGAACGGGATGCGGTGTCAGCTGGAAATCCGGATGGCAGGTTGACCGTACATGCAAGAGCCAGGGTTTATTAATGGCTTTTGCATGCTGCAAGTGCGGCGTTAGTTTTGTCTAGTGTCATTTCATGTACGTTCCATACGTTCCACACATATAAATAATCATCATTATGAATTCACTTATTCAGCAGCCGGCCTCGGTTCACATGCAGCAGCCAATTTCACCCATTATGCAGGATGATAATGAGGCTGAATTGTCGAGTTACCTCGACGTGCTTTTTGATAATCGCTGGCTGATCGCCGCCATCGCGCTGACGGTCGCGCTGTTAGGTGCGGCTTACGCGTTTATGGCAAAGCCGGTCTACGAGGCGAATATGCTCGTCCATGTAGAAGAAGAAAGTCAGAAGGAAGCGAAAAACATAATGGGTGAGATGGGTTCCATGTTCGATGTTAAAGCTGCCGCGACAGCCGAGATTGAGCTTATCCGCTCACGGCTGGTTGTGTCCCGCGCCATCGATAACCTGCGGCTTTATATCGTTACGCAGCCGAAGTATTTTCCGGTAATAGGAAAGCGGCTTGCCGATTACAACAAGGGGCTGTCTTCTCCGGGGATATTCGGCTACGGCGGATATGTGTGGGGCGGAGAGAAAATTGATGTTTCCGCCTTCAATGTGCCCGATGCATTGCTCAATCGTGATTTTGTGGTCACCGCCGAAGGCAATGGACAATTCAGTATCAACGAAAAGGAAAACAATATTGCATTGAAAGGTAGCGTCGGAATGCCGCTCAATGTCGAGACGGAGAAAGGTCCCATCGAACTGCGAGTGGACCAGCTTGCCGCCAATCCAGGCGCTCAGTTCCTGCTGAGGCGCACTTCCAGGCTGGCCCTGATCGAGAGTGTCCAGAAGAATTTACAGGTTACCGAGCAGGGCAAGCAATCGGGGATCATCGACGTGAAACTCCAGGGCGACGATCCCCGATCGGTGCACAGTGTTCTCGCTGAGATCAGCAAGGAATATATTCGTCAAAATGGTTCACGCAAAACGGAAGAAGCCGATAAATCGCTCGCTTTCCTGAACAAGCAGTTGCCTGAACTCAAGCAGCAACTGGAACAATCCGAAGCCAAATACAACCAGTTCCGCAACGCGCATGGCACCATCGATTTAGGCGAGGAGGCAAAGTTGAGCCTGCAACAATCGGCCGCCGCAAAAACCAGGAAAATAGAACTCGATCAAAAGAAGACGGAATTGCTGACCCGCTTTACGGAGAACCATCCCGTCGTGATGGGGATCGATAGCCAATTGAAAGAAATCAACCGGGAAATCCGCACGATTGCAGAGCACATCAAAACGCTTCCGACCCTGGAGCAGGAAGTCGTGCGCCTGTCACGCGAAGTCAAGGTCAATACCGATCTGTACACCGCATTGCTGAACACCGCGCAGCAGCTGCGCATGATCACTGTTGCCAAAAGGAGCAACGTACGCCTGATAGATGCGCCGATGCTGCCGGAAAAGCCGGTATCGCCCGATCGCCCCAAAATTATCGCGATTGCATTGCTGCTGGGCCTGTTTCTTGGCGTGGTGGTCGCCTTCTTGAAAAAAGCGCTGCATCGTGGCATCGACGATCCTGTCGAGATCGAGAAAATGCTTGGTGTGCCGGTGTATGCGACCATTCCTCACAGCAAAATGCAGAAAGAGTTGTTCGATCAGGTCAGCAGAAAATCTCCGAAGCTGCCGCTCCTGGCGAAAATCTCTTCGATGGATGTCGCTATCGAAAGCCTGCGCAATTTCCGCACCGCTCTGCAGTTTTCGATGTCGCATTCCAAGAATAATATCGTGCTGATGACCGGTCCCACGGCGGGAATGGGTAAATCATTTGTTTCGGCCAATCTTGCGGCGGTGATGGCTTCGACCGGTAAAAGGGTTTTGCTGATCGATGCAGACTTGCGGAATGGCCATCTTCACCGGTATTTCGATATCGGCAGACAGGATGGACTGGTAGATGCCATTTCCGGAACAAAACGCCTGGAGCAGATCGTTCATCGGGAAGTGATAGAGAATGTGGATTTCATTGCCACAGGCACTTTGCCCTCCAATCCGTCTGAGCTGTTGCTGCGCGCGAATTTCGGAACATTGCTTCAGTCGCTGTCCTCTCTTTATGACGTTGTCCTGATTGATGGGACGCCTATCCTGGCTGTTTCCGACACCATGATTATCGGTGCCCATGCAGGAGCAATTTATATCCTTACACGTGCGGGCATTACCACCCCAGGCGAGATTGCCGAGTCGATCAAGCGCCTGAGCCAGGCAGGTCTTGCCGCCAAGGGTGTTTTGTTCAACGACTTGACATTGCGGCCGGGACGGTACGGATATGGATACAAGTACGGCAAATATCGCCAAGTTCAGTATTCATTTGGTTCGCAGCAACCTTTGATCGAGGTATCTCCAAACGTACGGTAACAGCTTTCCACGTTAGACCAGTAGGCATCGATATCGCGGACATTAGAACTTTGTGACTTTGCCGGCCAGCGCCCTGACACGCATCCTTAATCTTTTAGCTCAAGTAAAAAAGTGCTGACTCTCTCGCAAAGCATATTCAAAGCCTACGACATCCGTGGCATCGTGGGCAAGACGCTCGATGCCACCATCGCCACCCAGATCGGCCACGCCTTCGGCAGCGCCGTGCGCGCCAAAGGCCAATCCGCCGTCGTCATCGGCCGCGACGGCCGCCTGTCCGGCCCCGAACTGTCC
>DASYKE010000113.1:0-10408 GCA_035995725.1 Burkholderiaceae bacterium
TCGGCGAATTCGCGATCCGGCCCGAGTTTGTATACACACATCACTGGCAGGTAGGCGACACATTGCTTTGGAGCAACGGCTTCCTGTTGCACCGCCGCGAACCCTTTCCGCCAAGCGAACGCCGGTTGCTCAAGCGCGCTACGATGAATCTGGAACGCGATTGCCATATTGTTCCGGAAGGAGAACTTGCAGCAGCCTGATTCAGCGGGCAGAGGGGATTACCTGGGCAAAGCACCACTACAACTTTCGATACACGGCGGGCAACATTTGGGAGTTCCAACATGCGAATCATCAAAACTTTGTTGTGGGTCGCAGTATATATGGCGGGATGTTTCAACACGGCGGCAATCGCGCAGTCCGCCGCGACCTATCCCGCCAAACCGATACGCCTTGTCGTGCCGTTTCCACCCGGCTCCGGCACCGACATCCTCGCGCGCATCCTCGCGCAGGAGATGAGCAAATCGTGGAAGCAGACCGTCGTGGTGGACAACCGTCCGGGCGCGAGCACGATCATCGGTACCGACATCGTCGCCAAGGCTCCGCCGGATGGGTACGCCCTGGTGATGGCATCAAATAATCACGCGATCAATTCGACCCTGTTCGCGAAGCTGCCCTTCGACCCGGTCAAGGACTTTACGCCCGTAGGCCAGATTGCCGTGCTGCCTTTTATGCTGGTGGTGAATCCTGCGCTGCCTGTGAACAATGTCAAGGACTTGCTGGATCTCGCCTTGGCAAAACCCGGCAAGCTCAACTACGCATCGACCGGCAACGGCACCCCGCCGCACGTCGCGGCCGAACTTCTGAAGCAACAGGCCGGCATCAATCTGTTGCATATTCCCTATAAGGGAAGCGCTGACGCCGTGACCGCCGTTATTTCCGGCACGGTGTCTGTAATGTTCGCCAATACGCTGTCGGTACTCTCGCAGGTCCGCGCGGGCAGACTGCGCGCATTGGCGGTAGGTTCACCGCAGCGCATCGCGATTGCCCCCGAACTCCCGACGGTAGCGGAATCCGGCTTCCCGGGCTTTGACGTGAACCTGTGGGCGGGAATACTTGCGCCGGCCAATACCCCGAAAGATATCGTCGCCAAATTGAACAACGAGATCGTACGCATCCTGGGCTTGCCGGACGTGCAGAAGAATTTCGCCGCGCAAGGCGCCGAGATCACGCCGAGCACACCGGAACAGTTTGCAAAATTCATCAATGACGAAATCGACCGTCTAGGCAAGGTTGCCAAAGTCGCCAACATGCACGCTGACTGAGAAAGCATATCCATGTCGCACGTCGCCCCCACCGCTTTCAATGCTTCGGCTTCCCTGACCTCAAGCCTGGTTGATTTGATCAAGTCGAAGCCGATATCGGACAAGGACTTCCATGGCGCCGCCATGTTCGCGCTCGACGCAATCGCGAACATCGCCGGCGGCACGTGCTCGGAAGACACAGGCGCCGTATTCGCCTGGGCCAGGTCCGAGCCGCTCAGTACCGGCAGAAAAGCCTTTGTACTGGGAGCATGCGCAAGCGTACTGGAGCTGGATGCAATGCATCGCGAAAGCGCCGTGCATGCAGGTACCGTCGTCGTACCGGCACTCCTCGCCATAGCTCAAGGCCGGCAATTCGGCGGACGCGATTTTCTGACAGCGCTGCTCAAGGGCAGCGAGGCCGCATTTCGGGTTGGCCGCGCCGCCGGACCCAGCCATTACAAGATCTATCAGAACACCGCCACCTGCGGTCCTTACGGCTCGGCGATGGCGACCGCCTTGTTGCTTGATCTGGACAACGCGCAAACAGTGCATGCGCTTGGCAATGCCGGCACGCAGTCCAGCGGCCTTTGGGAATATCGCGATACCGGCGCGATGACCAAACAGCTGCACGCGGGACGAGCGGCGGAATCGGGCATCATCGCGGCCCAATTGGCGGCCCGGGGATTTACCGGACCGCTGAAAATTCTCGAAGGCAGCCGTGGATTTTTCCGCGCAGCTTGCCCGGATGCCGATCCGGGCGCGGTGCTGCGCAATCCGGAAGGCGAGTGGGGCTTGCTCGGGAGTTCGATCAAGCCCTGGCCGTCTTCACGGCATACCCATCCGGCCATCGATGCGGCCCTGGGGCTGAGCGCGGAAATGAAGGGGCGTCAAGTCGAGTCGGCCGACATCGAGGCTTACCAGGTCACCCTCGATCTCTGCGGCAATGCGAATCCGCAGACGCCCCACCAGGCCAAATCATCGGTGCAGTATTGCGTTGCAGCGGCCCTGAATGATGGGCGAGTCGATTTATCTTCGTTCAGCGCGGAAGCGTTCGCAAGAAATCAGGCGCTGACGCGCAAGATAACGCTCAAGGCCGCCGAGCCGTTTGCTTCCGCCTATCCAAAGGCCTGGGGTGCGCAGGTCCTGGTTCGCTTTACCGACGGCACGCAATCGATATGCGCGCGCAAAAACGTCAAAGGCGATCCGGAGGCGCCACTTTCCGAGGAAGAATTGAAGGACAAGGCGCGTGCGCTGCTGCAACTGGGCGGCATCGCTGATCCGGAGCCCTTGATGCAATCCATCCTGCGCATGGCAAATGATGCGCCCTGTCCGGCATTGTCGTTCAACTGGGCATAACGGGGTGCACCGGTGCCGGCGGCGCAGCTGCCGGCAACCTATAGCCGCACGGATATCGATGAGTGATGAAGGCCGATATCATTTATAGACACTCTACATCCCGGGATATCCGGCTGGTGCCACCGCTGCTCCCTTGATCTGATGCCGCTCCAGTGCGCCGGCAACAAAGCCATCCGCTTTCATTTCTTCGACAAAATCGCATAGATACTGGAGGGCTTCCTGGCTTCGGCTCCTGGGTGTGCCCATTGCTTGATGAATGACCATGAAGCGGCCCTCCAGCAGGCGCACTCCCGCCACACGTTTGGCGTCGGCTTGCAACTGTTGTTTGACGCCGGCGGCGACTTCCAGTTTTTGTGCGATAAATGTATCGACCACGGCCGGCGAGGTAGGCGCTCTGACGATCTGCGCGTGCTTGAGTTCACGCGTCAGATACAAGTCGTAAGCACTGCCGGCGCCGACAGCCACGCGATTGCCCTCCTTGTCGACCTCCTCGTTTCTCCGGATGGCGGAATCGGCCGGCACCATGTAACTGCCTTCAATCAGGATATACGGCGGTGTGAAGCTGATGCCTTCGCCACGCACGGGATCGATGGCGATGAAGCCGATATCGGCCTGGTTGTTCTTGAGCGCATCCGCCGACTTGCCGGCTGCATCGAACACGATCAATTCAATGCCGACACCCAACCGCCTGGCGAACTCGTTTGCCAGGTCGATCGATACGCCATACGGCTGGCCTGTCGCCGGATGTTTATTCGCCAGTATCGGATTGCCCAGGTTGATGGATGCACGCAGCTTGCCCGTGGGCGTGAACTCGCTGATAAGGGATTTTGTCGGGTTCATCGTCATTACTTTCTAATTGGACAGGATATCGGCAGGGCCGGACGGCACGCACATCGCAGCCACAGCGCAGACACCGGGTTGAAAAGCGCGCTACCGGTCACCCGAATTTCGCGGTGCCATGCGCGAGCATCAGATCGGCGCTGTATTGAAAACGGTTCGGCGGATAAATCGTCATCGTCACTTCAAACACGCGGCCTTTCGAGTCATAGTAGTGCCGGATGATTTCGAATCCGGCCGAACCGGCTTCCAGGTTCAATGCCTCGGCTGCGGAATCCGGGATCGTCGCGGCGCTGAGCTGCTGGTGCACACGCACTGTCTTGATGCCGTACTGCTGCTCGATCAACGAATAGATCGGGATGCGGCGCTTGCCGATGTCCTTGACGACATCCTGATATGCCGCGTCGATGTAGACATGCTTCCATGCGATCGGCGTGCCGGGCTCGACGCGGCGCGTCGCTTCGACCAGGCACCAGTCGTCGCTCGGGTTCGCCCCCGGTAACGGCGTCAGCGCATCGGCGGCAGTGATCGTGCGCATGCGCTTGACCGAGAGGTCGCTGTGCTCGACGTATTGCCACAGGTCCGGAATGGCATCCATCGTCATCACGTAGCGGCTCGGCACATCGGTCGACTCCACTCGCGTGCCCTGGCCCTGCCGGCTGCGTATCAGGCCCATCTCCCGCATCATCCGCACGGCTTCCCGCAGCGTGTGCCGGCTTACGTCATGCTTGGCGCACAACTCCGGCTCGGTCGGCAACAGCGAGCCGACCGGATAGACGCCGTCGCGGATCGCCTGTGTAAGTTCTTCGGCGAGGGTGACGTAGCGGGGCTTGTGCTGGTCGAAGGGCGTCACGGAATTCATCGGCGAAGAGGAGAGGGCGGATTGCCATGTTCGGCGGTCAGAGGCCGGGCGCAAAATATTCGATCAGGCATGGCAAGGTGTGATGGCATCATTCCGGTGTGATTTTAGCAGACCGCGTGATGTTCGCGTACTTGTCTACCTCGGCCTTGATGAATCTGGCGAAGTCTTCGGCCTTGCTGCCGAAGGGCTGCTCGCCCTGTTCCAGCAACTGCGTGCGGACCTGCGGATTCTCCAGCACCTTCGCCAGCGCCTCGTTCAGTTGCGCGACGATTGCCCTGGGCGTCTTCGCCGGCGCAACGAGGCCGTACCATCCGGCCAATTCATAACCCGGCACCCCGGCTTCGCTCATCGTCGGCGTATTCGGCAACGCAGGCGCACGAACTGACGTGGTGACACCAAGCGCTCGTATCTTGTTGGCACGCAAATGCGGCAGCGCACTTGAAAGGCTCGCAAAATACATCGTAACGTCGCCACGCATGAGGTCGAGCAGCGCCGGGCCGCCCCCTTTGTAAGGTACATGGACTATCTCGATATTGGCCATGTTGGCGAACAGCGCGCCGGCGAGATGCGGCGCACTGCCCTTGCCGGAAGACGCATAGAACAACGCGTCCGGCCGCGCCTTGCCGAGCGCGACCAGTTCGGATACCGAGGTCGCCGGCAAGTCCTTGTTGACGACCAGTACGTAGGACGCGTTCGTGAGTTGCGAGATCGGGGCGAAACTGTCGACCGGGTCGTAGCGCAGCTTTGCGTAAATGGAACTGTTGATCGCATGCGCCGCCGAAATCAGGAGCAGTGTATAGCCGTCGGGCCTGGCACTGGCCACCAGTTCGGTACCGACCATGCCGCCGGCGCCCGGACGGTTGTCGATCACAACGCTCTGGCGCAGCAATTTAGCGAGTTCGTTGGCGACGATGCGCGCGACCGCGTCATTGGCGCCCCCTGGCGCGAACGGCACGATGAGAGTTATCGGCTTGTCGGGATAGGCGGCGTTGGCCGCGCCGGCCCAGACGAGCAAGCAAAAGATCAGGATTGAACGGGCGATCTTTCGAAACAGATTCATTATGTTTCCTCATGGTGGAATCAATCGTTCGGGCTCTTGTCCTGACCGAGGGGTCAGCCGGCACCGGTTTGTTTTTTCGTTTCGCATGCACCAGATGCGCGGGCACGAGGTGCGTTTCCCTTGATTGCCGCTAGCTGTCGTATTTCACGAGCAGCGCCATGCTGCGCCGGGTGTTGAAAAACAGCGAGCGCATTTTTTCAGTCCATGGCGTCTTGCGCGCCTTCAGTCCGGCCGGGCTTTCAAATGCATCGCGGTCGGTCAGGTCGTACGCGGTCAGATACCTTGGGTTTGCGCCTTGTGCGACATAGCGCCGGGCGCGGAGAATGCCGGGGACCGTGACTAGGCGCGGCAGGTGCTCCTCGTCGTACCAGGCGTTGTATTCATCCACGATGTAGTCCGGTATGTCGGTGTGGACGATGTAGAGCCAGGGCGCGGGCAGGTGCGGTTTATGGCCGACGTCGCGCATCAGCTTGCAACGAAAGCGCTGATGTGAAACAGCGCCCTCGCTGCCTGGCCATCCGGCAGGCAAAGATGCTTTTTCATCGGCCCCGGCGCCGGCATTGAACTCGTTCCAGCTCAGATGCGCGTCAGGCCTGCCGTCAATGGCATACAGACGCTGCACATTCGGCTTTCTGGCGAATCCTGCCCTGTACGGTTCATCGTGCCAGTCGAGGAAGGCGGAGAGGTGATTCGGTGGGATTTCCCACCAGTCGGATATGAGGAATGGATTTTCAGTCATGGCCGGATCCGTTTCAAGATTGAATGCGGTGCAGCAGATGTGATGCAGCAAGGCGGGGTCGCACCGGCGAGCCGGCGCAACCGCGGAACTTGTTGTCTTTGTCGTCCATCTATACCGGCACGCTGCCGCGTACAGTGGTGCGGTACATCAGCCGGCGTAACGGCAGGTCATAGTCGAAGGTCGCCTTGTGCTGCGCTGCGCAGTTATCCCACATCAAGAGATCTCCGGCGCGCCAGCTATGGAGATAGCGGAATTCCGGCTTGACGATGTGTTCGTACAATGACTGCAGGATTTCGTCGCTTTCCTGCCTGGACAACCCGACGATTTCCGAGGTATGCGCTTCGTTGACGAACAGGCACTTGCGCCCGGTGACCGGGTGCGTGCGCACGAGCGGCGGCGCGACATCGGGGACCGAACGCAGCTGTTCCTCGGTCAGTTCCGGCTCATGTATGACACGCCCGCCGCTGGCTGCCTCGATACTCTGCGCTTCGCGATTCTTCATCCGGTAATAGCGGTAACTGTGGACCGCCTTCAGTCCCTCCAGCCTGCGCTTGGTCGCCTCTGGCAGCGCGTCGTACGCGGCGGTGGTGCTCGCATATTGCGTGTCGCCGAGCACCTTGCCATCCTTGCGGACCGGCACTTCGATCGAATACAGGGCCGACAACATGCTCGGCTGGTCCTTGTACGACAGATCGCTATGCCAGAACCGGCCGGCATCCTGGGCGCCAATCGGCTTGCCATTGTCGCCGATGATATTTGAAATGATGAACAGCTCGTCGTAGCCTTCAAGCCGGCTTTCCTTGCGTACGTGCTTCTCCAATTGGCCGAAGCGCTTGGTGAACGCGATCTGCTGTTCGGGCGTGAGCTTCTGATCGCGGATCACGACTACTTCATTGTCGAAGAAAGCCTTCGACAGCGCAGCGAACGTGCCGTCATCCAGCGGCTTCGAAAGGTCGACGCCGCTGATTTCCGCGCCTAGATGCTTGCCCATTTTTTTTACTGTAATCATGAAACTCTCCTTTTGGTCGGGGGTACAGGGACGGAGCAGCGGGGTTGCGCAAATTCATCCGGATGTTCGAAGGTTAGGATGTAATTGCGGGATTGTCAAGCGGTAAACAGCATTCCATGATTGAAAATCCTTGTGGCGGTGGTCGGATTCCACCCCAAGTCACAAAAAATGATACAAATCAGAGGTTTACGCACACAGGATTGCATGCTTCGGCTTTAAGCCAGTCATCTTTACCTGCGGGAGTGTTCGGCATGGTGTCTGGCGGGACGGTTTCAACCATGCTGTTGCCATTGTCTTCCGACATTTGGCTGTATGTGCTGCCGACCGGTTCGATTTGCGGCACGGATGCGACGGAATGCGGTTGTGTGGGTACGTTTCAATGCACCGGTCCGTAATTGAGTCGAGATTCAGTTGGTCACAAGAGCCCGGCCATGTGCCGGGCTCTTTTCTTTCCTGACAGAAGAACCTTCGCTACTCCGATGCAGGCAAGACCGCCGTATAGCTGTGATGTATAGCTGCGATCCCATTCAGTGATCACATACAGTTTCTCGCCAGCGACTGCATAGGCGGAAAAAATGCGTGATCCGTCAGGTACAGCTTGATCGTTCAGCCTCTTAACCAGGCTTTTAACAATGGGTAGAGCAGCAGGACAGGTAACTGGCCAATGCTATTTTGTCAGATACTTTTAGTAGTCCAAATATAAGAATATTCCTACAGATTCCTGCACCATAAGATGTTCTAATACTTCATATTATTGCCATGCGACATTATTCTGGCCTTTGATTCCGTCCGGGAGCAGAGCGCAGACCAAAGCTATGAACGGCTTGTAGCAAAACTCGACTCCATAGGCCGTCAGGTCGAATTGCCACTCGACTAGTACTTAGAGAAACAGTACCGCAATACCTGGAACTCGAATCAATCTCATCGCGCTAAACCAGCCGGCCGCCGCGGTACTGACCGCGGTACTGACTTATGTCAGCCTCAAAATGCGTTTGTGATGGGTTCTAAAACCGCATCTTGTTCGCTTGCCTGTCAGGATCGAGCCGCAAATATGGCGGCGATCAAAAACAGTGCGGTGAATTGACGGCCCCCTTTCAGCCAGGCGATGTCTTTCGATCTAAAGGAAATTAAGCGCGTGATTACCATTCCAGACGAGAAGGCCGGGATTTTAGTGGTCGATGACAATCCTGCAAAACGGCTGGCGCTGGTATCGGTGCTGGAGAGCCTGGATCAGAATCTGGTCCCGGCCGGATCCGGCCAGGACGCCCTGCGGTTATTGCTGAACCATGATTACGCCGTGATCCTGCTTGATGTAAAGATGCCGGACATGGACGGCTTGGAGACAGCAAAGTTGATTCGTAGCCGCGAGCGGTCAAAACATACGCCGATCATCTTCGTCACCTCCTATGTACAGGAAGAAATGGATCTGTTGCAGGGATATTCGCTGGGCGCCGTGGATTTCGTTTTCACGCCCATCATTCCCGACATCCTGCGCGCCAAGGTCTCGGTATTTGTAGATGTATATCACAAGACCCAGATTATCAAGCGGTATGGGCAGCAACTGGAAACCTTGGTGGAAGAACGCACCTCGGCCCTCAAGGCGGAGATCGCCGAACACGTACTGACACAGGAGCGCCTGCATCATCTTGCGCATCATGACGCCTTGACCGGGGTGCCGAACCGGTTGCTGTTCGTCGACCACCTCCAGCAGGCGCTGGAGCGCAGCCAATGGCACGAACGCGTCGTTGCCGTGCTGTTTCTCGATGCGGACCGTTTCAAGCTCGTCAACGACACAATGGGCCACGAGGCCGGGGATCGCTTGCTTAAGGAAGCGTCCGCACGCTTGCTTGCCTGCGTGCGTTCGGGCGATACCGTCGCGCGTTTCGGCGGGGACGAATTCGCCATTCTCCTCAATGACCTCGCCTCACCGAACGATATCGTTCCCATCGCCGGGAAGCTCCTGGCGGCTCTGAGGCCGCCATTTATAGTTGACGGCCATGAATTTTTCATCACCGGCAGCATCGGGATCAGCATTTATCCAAATGACGGACAAGATACCGCGGCCTTGTTGAAGAATGCCGACATCGCGATGTATCGCGCAAAAGAGCAGGGCGGCAATATTTTCCAGTTTTACCAGGCGGACATGAATGCCCATGCCCTGAAGCGATTTGAATTGGAAACCAGCCTGCGGTATGCCCTTGAACGGCAAGAGTTCGTATTGCACTATCAACCCCAGTTTGACCTGAAGGGCGGCGGCATCTCCGGCGTGGAGGCGCTTATTCGCTGGCAGCGCCCCGAATCGGGACTTGTCCCGCCGATGGAGTTCATTCCGCTGCTGGAGGAAACCGGCCTGATTGTTCAGGTGGGCGAGTGGGCGCTGCGCGCCGCATGCATGCAACACCACGCCTGGCGGGCGGCGGGATTGCCGCCGTTGCGCGTGGCGGTAAACATATCCGCGCGGCAGTTCAACGGGAACAATCTGATGAAGACAATACGCCGCATCATGCAGGATAGCGGCATGGCGTCGGAGTTCCTGGAAATCGAAATCACTGAAAGCGTCCTCATGAAAAATGCAGAGCTCGCCATCGATGAATTGCAGGAAATGAGCGCAATGGGCGTGCGGCTCGCCATTGATGATTTTGGCACCGGCTATTCTTCGCTGAGCCGTCTGAAGCGATTCCCGATTGACGTCCTGAAGATCGATCAGACGTTCGTGCGCGGCATCATCAGCGACCCGAACGATGCGGCGATTGTCAGCGCCATCATTACCATGGCGCACGCCCTGGATATCAAGGTAGTCGCCGAGGGTGTAGAGACGCGAGAGCAACTGGAATTCCTGAATGCACGAGACTGTGATTTCGTGCAGGGCTATTACTTCAGCAGGCCACTGCCCGGCGACAAAATCGAATCACTGTTCAAGAAGAGTGATTCATTCCGTTGAAAACCGCCTGGTGGGGTGCATTGGCGGCATAACGTTTATAAGACATCATAATTACGGTATATTGATAAAATAGCCACGAATCAAGAGTCTGCGCGACTTTGCCGAATTGAATTAGATGGCAAGCAGGCGAATCAGGCGGACGTTATGTTTCTATCTAATTAAATAAAGTTAGGCGTCATAACGAAGGATTGGATATGCAGAACGATGAGCAGGAAATTCGACAGCTCGTTTCCACCTGGATGGCTGCAAGCAAGGCAGGCGATGTCGAGACGGTCTTGTCGTTGATGGCGGATGACGTTGTTTTTCTCGTGCCGGGTCAGCCTGTCATGCGCAAAGCCGACTTCGCTGCCGCGGCGCGGTCTC
>DASYKE010000114.1:0-11346 GCA_035995725.1 Burkholderiaceae bacterium
GCCATACAGCTTGATCAGATCGACGTGCACACCCTTGGCGGCGAAATGCTCGCGCGCGGTTTGCACATACTTAGTCGCCACCCGCAAACGTGCACCTTGCCGCACCGCGCTGGCATAATCGAAGCCGGCCGACACCGCGACAGACATGCGGCATTTTGCGATATTCAAATCGATCGGCTGATACAAGCCTTCACCACCATGTTCCAGCAATACATCCTTGCCTGCGACACCGAAATCCGCCGCACCGTATTGCACATAAGTCGGCACGTCCGATGCGCGGACGATAATGACGCGCACATCGGCGTCGCTGGTCGGCAGAATAAGCTTGCGCGAAGTTTCCGGGTCTTCGGTGACCGTGAGACCGGCTGCCTGCAGCAGCGGCAAGGTCTCTTCGAAAATTCGGCCCTTCGATAACGCAAGCGTTAATTGCTGGTTCATCACTTGACCCGCTGAATATTGGCGCCAACCGCAGACAATTTCGCTTCCATCCTGTCATAGCCTCGATCCAGATGGTAAATGCGGTCGATCAGCGTTTCTCCTTGCGCGGCCAGCGCTGCGATCACCAGCGACGCGGAAGCACGCAGATCGGTCGCCATCACCGGAGCGCCAACCAGCTTGTCGACCCCTTCGATACTCGCAGTATGGCCTTCGATACCGATTGAAGCACCCAGGCGATTCAGTTCCTGCACGTGCATGAAACGGTTTTCGAAAATCGTTTCGGTGACGCGGCTGCCGCCATCAGCGATACAGTTCAACGCCATGAACTGCGCCTGCATGTCGGTCGGGAAACCGGGATATTCGGTGGTGCGGAAGCTTACTGCTTTGGGGCGCGCAGCCATTTGCACGCGGATCCAGTCATCGCCCGAGGTAAGGATCACGCCGGTCTCGCGCAGCTTGTCGAGCACGACATCGAGAATCTCGGTACGGGTATTTTTCAAGGTCACATCGCCGCCGGCGGCAGCGACCGCGCACAGGAAAGTGCCGGTTTCGATGCGGTCGGCAATGACTGCGTGCGACGCGCCATGCAACTGGTCGACGCCTTGCACCACCAGGCGATCGGTACCGATACCGTCAATCCTGGCGCCCATTGCCACCAGCAGATTCGCAAGGTCGGTCACCTCCGGTTCGCGCGCGGCGTTTTCCAGCACCGTTTCGCCATCGGCCAGGACCGCGGCCATCAACAGGTTTTCGGTGCCAGTGACCGTGATCATATCGGTGACGACGCGCGTGCCTTTCAGCTTCTTGGCTTTGGCGTGGATGTAACCGGCTTCGATCGTGATCTCGGCACCCATTGCCTGCAAGCCCTTGATGTGCTGGTCCACCGGACGCGAACCGATTGCGCAACCACCCGGCAGCGACACCCTGGCCTCGCCGAAACGCGCGACCAGCGGGCCCAGCACCAGAATTGACGCGCGCATGGTTTTCACCAGTTCATACGGCGCTTCGAGCTTGCCTATGGCGCGACCGCTGAGCGCGACCTTGTCGCCGTTTCGTTCCACGCGCAAACCCATTTGGCGCAGCAGCGTCAGCATCGTCGCCACATCCTGCAAATGCGGTATGTTTGAAAGTTGCACGGTGTCGGCGGTCAGCAGGCCGGCGCACAGGATCGGCAGCGCGGCATTCTTCGCGCCGGAGATGGCAATTTCGCCGGACAGGCGGTTGCCGCCTTGTATTAGAAGCTTGTCCATTATTGCTGGAATTCCTCTGGAGTGAGGGTTTTCATCGACAATGCATGGATTTCTTCCCGCATCCGGTCGCCCAATGCGGCATATACCAGTTGATGGCGCTGAATCAGGCGCTTGCCGGCGAACGCTTTCGATACGATGATCGCATTGAAATGCTGGCCATCGCCATCGACTTCAAGATGGGTACAGTCAAGGCCGGCGGCAATATAGTTTTTAACGAGTTCCGGGGTGGGCAACATGATTTTTGCCTTTTACAGTAGCTTATCAAGCTTTAGGTAATTCACGATGGCGAATTACGTTTGTTTATCAAATCATCAAATGGCGTGTTTGCAACCTGTCTCAATAGACTGGTCAATGGCGCAGCTTATAGCCGCGCTTTAATAACTGCACCGCCAAGCCGGCCAATCCGGCAAAGAACACGGACACAACCGAAAAGCTTAACAGCGGATCGACGTCCGACTGGCCGAAAAAACCATAGCGGAAGCCGTCAATCATATAAAAAAACGGGTTAATGCGCGACACTGCCTGCCAAAAAGGCGGCAACGAGTGGATCGAATAAAACACGCCGGACAGAAAGGTCGCCGGCATGATCAGAAAATTCTGGAATGCAGCCAGTTGGTCGAATTTTTCCGCCCAGATTCCGGCGATCAAGCCCATGGTGCCGAGCATCGCCGCACCAAGGAGCGCGAAAACCACGATCCACCATGGCGCAAAGAACGACAATTTCGCAAACCACGCGGTAATCAGGAACACGCCGGCACCAACCGCCAGACCACGAACAACCGCTGCCAGCACATAGGCGCCGAACAGCTCCCAATGCGACAACGGCGGCAATAGCACGAACACCAGGTTGCCGGTGATCTTGGATTGGATCAGCGACGAAGATGAGTTGGCAAACGCGTTTTGCAGCACACTCATCATCACCAGCCCGGGAATCAGAAATGCGGTGTACTTCACGCCCGGATACACCTGCACATGCTCTTCGAGCACATGGCCGAAAATCAGCAGGTATAGCATCGCCGTCACAATCGGCGCGGTCAACGTTTGCGTCGCAACTTTCCAGAAACGCAATACTTCCTTGTAAAACAGAGTCTGGAAGCCGATCATTTTTCGCCCTCCATGATCTGGATGAACACGTCTTCCAGGTCCGCCTGCTGCAATTGCATGTTTTCAATCACGGCGTCGGATGCGCGCAACTTGGCCAGTATCGGTTCGACATCGGAGTACTCGTTGACGCGAAGCGTGTACTTGCTACCCGATACCAGCTCGTCCGGATGCGATACCAGCGGTTTCAGCGCGTCTGGCAGAGTGCCCTTCGCCAGACACACCACCAGTTGCGAACCCGAGATCCGCCTGATCAAGGCCGAGGTCGAATCGAGCGCAACCACTTTGCCGGCCTTGAGCATCGCGATGCGGTTGCACAATGCCTCTGCCTCTTCCAGGTAATGGGTGGTCAGGACAACGGTATGGCCTTCGCGGTTCAGTCGTGAAATGAACTTCCACAAGGTCTGGCGCAACTCCACATCGACCCCCGCGGTAGGCTCGTCGAGCACGATCACCGGCGGCTTGTGCACCAGGGCTTGCGCCACCAGCACGCGCCGCTTCATGCCGCCGGACAGCGAGCGCATGTTGGCGTCGGCTTTGTTGGCCAAATCGAGATGGTGCATCACCTCGTCGATCCATTTATCGTTGTTTTTCAGGCCGAAATAACCGGATTGCATGCGCAGCGTTTCACGCACCGTAAAGAACGGGTCGAACACCAGTTCCTGCGGCACCACGCCGAGCCGCTTGCGGGCTTGCCGATAATCGGTGACCACGTCATGGCCATGTATCGACACATTGCCGGAATCGGCCCGGTTCAGCCCTGCGATAATCGAAATCAGTGTAGTCTTGCCGGCGCCATTCGGGCCGAGCAAGCCGAAAAATTCGCCTTCTTCAATCGATAGGGTAACGTCGTCCAGTGCGCGCAGCGCCCCGTAGCGTTTTTCGACATTGGTGATCTGTATCGCAGCCATGCTGGCTTGTTGCCACTTTACGCAAAATTGACCATGGGGCATTGCTTGATTCGTGCAAACCCCGGGGAGAAAGCTTTTGATTATATTGGATTTCCGGCTTCAGAACCGGACTGAGAGGATGAATGCGGAAGAGCTGACCGGGCAGTCAGTGATGCAGCAAATCGGCTACGCCGTACAGTTCGATGAGACTTTGCAGATTAGCCGGCAAGTTGGTGAATCTCAGCACACTGCCTCGTTCAAGCGCCGCACGCTGCCATGCCAGCAATGTGGCAACGGCGGCCGAGTCGACCGCCGTCAATTGCGCCAGATCGATTTCCGTCTGCCCGGACTCTATCGCCCGCAAACCCGCTTCGAGTGCGCTTTGGGCATTATTGACAGTCAGCGTAAGCGTGGGCCGGAACATGTCGGCAGTTTGCATCACGATGGCTGCTTCACGCCTCTGGCGGTGCTGCCGGCCAGCTTTTTGTTTCTTTCCGACAGCGCCTTGATCAAACCGTCAATGCCGCCCTTGCTGATCTCGCTGGAGAAATTACCCTTGTAAGTCTCCACCAACCACGCACCCAGCACATTGACATCATAGATCTTCCAGCCCGATGGCTCTTTCTGAAGGCGATAATTGAGCTGGATCGGTTCGCCCCGCGGCTGTATCACTTGTGAACGGACTTCCACCTCGGTAGCTGATGGGTCGGCACGCAACGGCTTGAAATCCACCTTCTGGTCCTTGATTTGTGAAATGGCACCCGAATAGGTGTACACCAGCAGGCTGCGGAATTGATCGGTCAGTTGTTTTTGCTGCTCAGGCGTGGCTTCGCGCCAATAACGGCCGGCCGCCAATGCAGTCATCCGCTGAAAATCCACAAATGGAAGAATTTTGGCTTCCACCAGTTCCAGCACGCGCTTCTGGTTACCGCTCTGGATTTCCTTGTCCGTTTTGGCGATGTCGAGGACTTCCTGGCTGATCCGTTTTACCAGCGCATCCGGGGCCTCCTGCTGCGCATTGGCGAATCCTGCAAATGCCAGGATACCGAGAGTAAAAGCAATAACAAATAAATTTTTGAATGTTTTCATATTTTCCGTGAATGCTGGTTAAAGCGGCGATTACTTTGCATTATTAAACGTTTGACGGTCGAATCCGATGACATTGCTGGTGGGATACGGTTTTTTCTTACAACTGTTACACAACTGAAGATTTGGGCTGATGTGATTGCGTCTTCTTTACTTGTCACCAAATATTGGATAACGGATATCGGTGCTGGTTCCATCGATTGGATTACATATGTGCAACAGTACGCCAATTCCACCAAGCGAACCCGGGGTCTATTTTGCCCCGGGCTGATCGTCGAATTTCGGCGCCGGAGCTTCGCCATCGTTGACTTGGCCTGCACGGCGCTGCAGGAAGCCATCCCTGAAGAATTCATATCGGTCGAGCGCCGCATCTTCAATGAGATTGGAAGCATCCAGCACGACAGAGCGCAAGTCGATCACACGCAGTATCGTACCGGTATTGCGCACAGAGACCGGGTAGACGTAACTCCAAGGGTCGCCTTGGATATCAACCGGCAGTGCTAAGCCGTCGCGCAGCGTGGTCGATCCAAAAAACGGCAATACGAGATACGGACCTGATGGTATACCCCATACACCCAAGGTCTGGCCAAAATCTTCCTTGTGTTTGGTCATCCCGGCTTCTGAACCGATATCGATCAAGCCACCCAAACCGAATGTGCTGTTGACAGCAACCCGCATGATATCGGATACTCCATCGCCCACCTTGCCTTGCAGCAAGTCATTGACTGCAGTCCATGCGTCACCGATATTGCCGAAAAAATTGCCGACGCCAATTTGAACAAATGTCGGCAATACATCACGATAAACTGTGGCAGCCGGTTTCAACGCAGCTTTATCGACAGCATCATTGAAGCTGAACATTGCACGGTTGAAATTTTCAAAAGGGTCTTGCGGGTTATTGGTAGTAGCGCAACCGGTCAGAACGGCCGCCATTGCGACCGCGCCGATCAAACGCCTGACATGATTCATTTTTTGGTTTCCTCTTTTCCCTCGGCCGCTTTGCTGAACAGGAATTGACTAATCAGGTTTTCCAGCACGATTGCCGATTGCGTCATTTGTATCCTGTCTCCGGCTACCAGATTATTCACATCGCCGCCCGCTTCGAGTCCGATGTATTGCTCTCCCAGCAAGCCCGAAGTAAGGATCTTGGCCGACGTATCTTTCGGAAACTTGTAATGGCTTTGCAGCTGCAAGGTAACCAGCGCCTGAAAACTTTTGTCGTCGAACTTGATCTGCTCCACCCGGCCTACTACCACGCCGGCGCTTTTAACCGGCGCACGGGGTTTCAAGCCCCCGATATTGTCGAACCTGGTGATGACCGGATAGGTCTGTTCGAATGACAGCGAACTCATGTTGCCTGCCTTCATTGCCAGAAAAAGCAGCGCCGCCGCACCCAGCAGCACGAACAAGCCCACCCACAGGTCCAATGATTTGCGTTGCATAAGCCGATACCTTAAATAGGAATGTAGATCTTTAAACCCAGAAGCCTTGCGATAAAAGAAAATCGCGTTAAATACCCTGTCTTTTCGCACTTGGGCGGAGATTGGCCATCCTCGTCCGGCATTATTGATTGAACATCAGTGCCGTCAGCACAAAGTCCAGCCATAGCACGGTAAGCGAGCCAATCACGACAGTACGTGTGGTTGCGCGTGCGACGCCTTCCGGCGTCGGCTGCGCCTGGTAGCCCTGGAACAGCGCGATGAACGTGACGGCAAATCCAAACACCACACTTTTGATCACGCCGTTAGCGATATCTTTCCAGATATCGACCCCCGCCTGCATCTGCGACCAGAACGCACCTTCATCGACTCCAATTAATTGTACCCCGACTATATAACCGCCGATTATGCCGACTGCGCTGAAGATCGTGGCTAGCACCGGCATTGCGATCACGCCGGCCCAAAAACGCGGCGCCAGCACGCGCTGCAGCGGATTGACCGCCATCATTTCCATTGCAGACAATTGCTCGCCTGCTTTCATCAGACCGATTTCGGCAGTCAGCGACGTGCCGGCGCGACCGGCAAACAACAGCGCAGTCACCACCGGACCCAGTTCACGCGTCAGCGACAAGGCAACCAATAATCCCAACGCTTGTTCCGAACCATATTTATTGAGCGTGTAATATCCCTGCAAACCGAGCACGAAACCGACGAACAGGCCGGATACCGCGATGATCACCAGCGAATAATTGCCGATAAAATGAATCTGGTCGGTTACCAGCCGCAACCGGCGCCACAGTCCGCCCGACGCACGCAATACGGCAAAAAAGGTCCGGGTGGCAAAGCCAAGATCGGCAATGAATTCGCGTATCGTCCCCCCCAGTGAAGACAAAAAACCGGCGATCATGGCTGCTGCCTTACGCCCAGATCGTCGGCCAGCGAGCGTCCCGGATAATGGAAAGGCACCGGACCATCGGGTTCGGCGTGCACGAACTGCTTTACATAAGGATCGCTGGAAGCAAGCATCTGGTCGGGAGTGCCCTGCGCAACAATCTTGCCTTGCGACAAAAAATATACATAGTCTGCAATCAAAAAGGACTCATGCACATCATGCGAGACCAGAATCGAGGTTGACCCGAGCGCATCGTTTAATTTGCGGATCAGGTTCGCCGTCACGCCCATCGAAATCGGATCCAGGCCGGCAAACGGTTCGTCGTACATGATCAGTTGCGGATCGAGCGCAATCGCGCGCGCCACCGCGACACGGCGCGCCATGCCGCCGGAGATCTCGGCCGGCTTCAGTTGCGCGGCATTGCGCAGGCCGACGGCATGCAATTTCATCAATACCAGATCGCGGATCAGCGATTCCGGCAAACTGGTATGCTCGCGCAATGGGAACGCGACGTTATCGAATACCGTCAGGTCGGTGAACAGTGCACCGTGCTGAAACAGCATTCCCATCTTGCGGCGCAATGCATACAACGCATCGGTATCTTGGGTATCGACCGTTTCACCATCGACGCGCACCATGCCCGATTGCGGCTGCAACTGACCGCCTATCAGGCGCAAAATCGTGGTCTTGCCTGAGCCGGAACCGCCCATGACTGCGATTACTTTGCCGCGCGGAAAATTCATCCGGAGACCCGATAAAATCGGACGGTCTCCATAACCAAAATTTACATCGCGAATTTCGACTAGATTTGGCACGGCAACGCTTACTTTTATTGCAAAAGCATGATTGTAGTGCAGAAAGGAGAATCGGTCGCAGCACCGCTAGAAAACGGATTAAAACAAGGACCGGCCGCTGCGTCGGATCGCAGGGCGTTAAGGTCTTGAAAAGCGGTCTTGAGCGGTCTTGAAAAGCAAAAAGTCTGCGGCAGGCAGACTTTTTGTTTGCTTGTTGAATATTACCTATCGCGGCAGCACCGATGACCCCATCAAAAATTCATCGACGGCTTTTGCACATTGCCGGCCTTCGCGAATTGCCCACACGACCAGCGATTGTCCGCGGCGCATGTCGCCCGCCGCAAACACTTTATCGACCGACGTGCGGTAACAACCGTCGCCGTCGGTGGTCGCTTTGGCATTGCCGCGCGCATCCTTGTCGATGCCGAACGCATCGAGCACTTGCGCTACCGGCGACACAAAACCCATTGCCAGCAGCACCAGGTCCGCCTTCATTTCGAATTCCGAATTCGGCACTTCCTGCATCCTGCCGTCTTTCCATTCGACACGCGCCGCGATCAGCTTTTCAACCTTGCCGCCCTTTCCTTCCAGGCGCTTGGTTGCGACCGCCCAGTCGCGCTCGCAACCCTCTTCATGCGATGTGGAGGTGCGCAACTTGGTTGGCCAGTATGGCCACACCAGCGGCTTGTTTTCCTGCTCGGGCGGTTGCGGCAGCAATTCAAATTGCGCGACCGATGCCGCATCATGGCGATTGGAGGTACCGACGCAGTCTGAACCGGTATCCCCGCCGCCAATCACAACCACGTGTTTGCCGGTTGCCATGATTTGATTTTTTATTTTGTCGCCTGCGTTCACCTTGTTTTGCAACGGCAGGAATTCCATTGCGAAATGAACACCCTTCAATTCGCGGCCTGGGACCGGCAAGTCGCGCGGCTGTTCTGCGCCGCCGGCGATGACGACCGCATCGAATTCCTTGTTGAGCTGCTCGGGCGAGATAGTCTCTTTGGCCCAGTTGATGATATTCGACGGAAAATCCTTCCCGACCAGCACACCGGTGCGGAAGGTCACGCCTTCGGCCCGCATCTGTTCGATACGGCGATCGATATGCGTCTTTTCCATCTTGAAGTCGGGAATACCGTAACGCAGCAAGCCGCCGATACGATCATTTTTCTCGAACACGGTGACATCGTGACCAGCGCGTGCCAGTTGCTGGGCGGCAGCCAGGCCGGCCGGACCGGAGCCGACGACGGCGACTTTCTTGCCGGTTTTGACGGCAGGCGGCTGCGGCACGACCCAGCCGTTTTCCCAACCCTTGTCGATGATGAAATGCTCGATCGATTTGATGCCGACCGGATCGTCGTTGATGCCGAGCGTACATGCGGTTTCGCATGGTGCCGGGCAAATGCGGCCAGTGAATTCCGGAAAGTTGTTGGTCGAATGCAGAATATCCAGCGCTTCTTTATAGTTGCCGTTGTAAACCAGATCGTTCCAGTCCGGAATGATGTTGTTGACCGGGCAGCCGCTGTTGCAAAACGGGATGCCGCAATCCATGCAGCGCGCACCCTGGATCTTGGCCGCATCGTCGCTCAGATGTACCAGGAATTCCTTGTAATGTTTTTTGCGGAGTTGCGGTGCTTCGCTCGCTTCCTGCAAGCGCTGGAATTCCAGAAAGCCGGTTATTTTTCCCATGACGTTCTTTCAGATTTTTTCATTATTTCCCCTCCCCTTCAAGGGGTGGGAATGGGTTAATCGGGAGCGCGACCCATCCGCCCTGCGGGGCATGTTTGCGCTTGTAAGCACAAACCGCTTCGCCCCCAATGCCCCAAGAGGACTTCCGAGCTGTGGCGTTGCATTCCCTGCCATGCCCTAATCCCCGTTGAAGGGGAGGACAAAGTTGTTGCCAGATTTGTCTACGCCGCGATTTTTTCCTGCGTCAGCTTGGCCGCTTTGGCTGCATCCATCTCGGCCAGCGCCCTCTTGTACTCGGTCGGGAAGACTTTGACGAACTTGCTGCGCGCGTTGGCCCAGTCGTCCAGCAAGGCGCGTGCACGGGTGCTGCCGGTGTGCTTGAAGTGACGCTCGATCAAACCCTTCAAAATCGCCTCGTGGGTCTGCGCTTCGGCGCCTCGCACTGCGCTATGCCAGATCGCACGATCGACTTTCGCCTCCTGCTCGGCCGAGGACATTACCGGATTGAGATCGACCATCGCCAGGTTGCATTTCTTGGCGAAGTCGCCGTCCGGGTCATACACGTAAGCGATACCACCGGACATGCCCGCAGCAAAATTGCGGCCGGTTGTGCCCAATACCACTACGGTGCCCCCGGTCATGTATTCGCAGCCGTGATCGCCGGTGCCTTCTACCACTGCGATCGCACCGGAATTACGCACCGCGAAGCGCTCGCCGGCGACGCCATTGAAGAACGCCTCGCCTGCAATGGCACCGTACAGCACGGTGTTGCCGATGATGATGTTGTCGACTGCGCGACCGCGGAATTCAGTATTCGGACGAACGATGATTCGGCCGCCCGACAAGCCCTTGCCGACGTAGTCGTTGCCTTCACCCACCAGATCAAGCGTGATGCCGTGCGCGAGGAACGCACCGGCCGATTGACCAGCCGTGCCTTGCAACTGGATATGGATGGTGTCGTCGGGCAATCCTTCGTGACCGTATTTCTTGGCGACTTCGCCGGAAAGCATCGCGCCGACCGTGCGGTTGACATTCTTGATCGACGAGATGAACGATACTTTCTCGCCATGATCGAGCGCTGCCTTTGCTTGTGCGATCAGCTTGTGGTCCAGCGCCTTTTCCAGTCCGTGGTCTTGCTCTTCGACTTGGTAGCGCGGCTCCGCCTCCGGCATGTCGGGTTGATGGAAAATCTTGCTGAAGTCCAGGCCCTTCGCTTTCCAATGCGTAATCGCTTTCGACTTGTCCAGCAGATCGGAGCGGCCGATCAGTTCGTTATAGGTGCGGATACCTAGTTGCGCCATGATCTGGCGCGCTTCTTCTGCAACGAAGAAGAAAAAATTGACTACATGCTCCGGCTTGCCGGCAAATTTGGCCCGCAACACCGGGTCTTGCGTTGCCACGCCGACCGGACAGGTATTCAAGTGGCACTTGCGCATCATGATGCAGCCCTCGACCACCAATGGCGCGGTCGCAAAACCGACTTCATCGGCACCCAGCAATGCGGCGATCACGACATCGCGGCCAGTTTTGATCTGGCCATCGGTTTGCACGCGGATACGGCTGCGCAACCGGTTCAGCACCAAAGTCTGTTGCGTTTCTGCCAAGCCCAGTTCCCACGGCGTGCCCGCATGCTTGATGGAGGACCATGGCGACGCGCCGGTACCACCATCGTGACCCGCGATCACGACGTGATCCGACTTCGCTTTTGCGACGCCTGCAGCGACGGTGCCGACGCCGACTTCGGATACCAGCTTGACCGAGATCGAT
>DASYKE010000115.1:0-17701 GCA_035995725.1 Burkholderiaceae bacterium
GCCAACGCCACAGCCCATCACCGGACGCCAACTGCTGCACCGCTGCATTGCACGGCCAGCAGGGACATGGCGCGGCAGGATCGCGCGTTCTGTATCGACATCGGCCGGCGTGCGGTCCGCAGCTTGTATGCCGAACTCACGTTGTATCCAAAGCCGGGACTGGTATCTCTGGTCGATAATGGCAGCCACGACGACATGACGGCCGTGACCTTCATGCGCAGCCTGTTCTCGCTGCGGCATTATTTTATTCGCATCACCGATGCGGGGATGAATGATGCGCCGTTTTCCGTTCTCAAGGGTCTGGGCCTCGAAGCGGAACGGCGGATGTTGTTAGCCACCAATGGGATCAATACCCATCGCGGAGCAATTTTTTGTCTGGGGCTGTTGTGTGCAGCGATCGGACGATGCCGGGCACGGCGCATTGCATTGTCCGCAGTGGACATCCGTGCCGAACTGCTGACTCGATGGGGCGATGCATTGGCCGAACATATGCAATCGGCCGAGCCTGATTCGCACGGCCTGCGGGTAGCAGCGCTTCACTCTGTCAGCGGGGCGCGGGAAGAGGCAACGCTGGGATTGCCGTCGCTGTTCGAAGTGGCACTGCCGGCATTTGAGAAAACCCTGGATGCCGGTCGCGGCTGGAACAACGCATGTATCGATGCCTTGTTTTCATTGATGTCGCATATTAGCGACATCAATGTCTATCATAGAGCGGGGGTGGAAGGAGCTGTCACGGTGAAGCTCCATGCGCAACGGTTCCTGTCTCTCGGCGCCACCGGACATCCGGAATGGAAGGCGTACGCTATCGAATGCCATCGCATTTTCGTTGATCAAAACTTGTCGCCGGGCGGCGCGGCAGATTTACTGGCAGCCACATGTCTGATTCATGAGGTGATAACATGTTGTTAAAAAACAAATAAAAGGAGAAGTTCCGCCGGCCAACTGATAAAATGTTATAAGGCAACCAATGAAAAGGATGAGCATGAGAGCGTTTCAAAAATCGTGCAGCAGTATCGCTGCCGTCGCTGTTTTGTTTGGAATGTTTTTTCCTGTCCTGGCACGCGCAGAGCCGGGCATTACGTCAAACAAGATCATCATAGGCCAGTCCGCAGCTTTCACCGGTTCGCCGTCCGAAGAAGTCAGGCAGGCAACGGCAGGGGCGATTATCTATTTCGACCGTGTGAATGAGCAGGGGGGGATATTCGGACGAAAAATCATCCTGGAGTCGCTCGATGATGGTTTCGAACCGAAGCGCACGGTTGAAAACACCAAGAAATTACTGAGTGAAAAAAATGCCTTCGCGCTGTTTCTGTATCGTGGCACGCCGACCACCGAGGCGATTCTTCCACTGATTCGGGATGCAAAGGTCCCCCTCATTGCCCCCGTTACCGGTGCCTCCTTATTCCACGAACCCATGTCGCGTTATCTTTTCAATGTCCGTCCAAAATATCGTGATGAAGTGCGGCTGGCGGTACGGCAGCTTTCGACGATGGGCATGCAACGGCTTGCTATCCTGGCCTCGGACGACTCATTTGGAGCAGATGCGCTGGAAGGGTTGAAGTCGGCAGTCAAGGAATATAAACTGCCCGAACCGACAGTGGCAAAATACGACCGTACCACCGGGGTGGTGGATGGAGCCGTCACGACAATACTTGCGGCGCAACCTCAGGCAGTGTTGATGTTCTGCACACCTAAACCCTGCGATGTGTTCGTCAAGCAGTTTCGAAAACAGGGCGGCCTGGTACCGTTATTTACTTTATCGAATCTCAGTTCAAGGCCTTTTTTTCAGGGCCTCGGTGACTACGCGCGCGGATTGGGTATAACGCAGGCTTTCCCTAATCCAAGAAATACCACCATTCCCATATCAAAAGAGTTTCAGGACATGCTGAAGGTCAAGGCCGATCTTTCCGAGTCTTATCCGGCACTCGAAGGATTCGTTTCAGCCAAGGTATTGGTCGAAGGTCTGCGCAAAGCCGGCCCTCATCCGACGCGAGAAGGATTGGTGGCTGCATTGGAGAGTCTCAAGGGGTTTGACCTCGGCGGTATCAATTTGAATTTCAGCCCCACGAGTCGCGATGGGTCCGATTTCATCGAGTTGACGGTCATTGGAAGAAATGGGACGGTGGTCCGTTAGCCGGGATGCTGCGCCATGACAAAGCGCCTGGCGGTTCTGTGTCCCGGTCAAGGCGGGCAGCACCAACAGATGTTCGATCTGGCGCGTACCGATGGGCATGCAGGAACTCTGCTTGACCAGTGGAGGCTCGAGTCAAGACTAGGCATGCCGCTGGCTGATGCTCTTGCCGACGGTGCGCTGCTATTTTCCAACGCGATGGCGCAACCGCTGATTGTCGCCGCCACGCTGGCAACCTGGCAAGCACTCAAGAATCGCCTGCCCTTACCGACGCTGGTCGCAGGTTACAGCGTTGGGGAAGTCGCGTCCTACCATATCGCAGAGGCGATTTCCGCCGAAGATGCAATAGATCTGGCACTGGCGCGGGCGCGATTGATGGATGGCTGTGCCAGGACAGATCATCAGCAATGCCTTCTTGCCGTTTCCGGGCTGAATGCACAGGTCCTTGGCCCTCTTTTGCAAGATCGTGAATTGTATGTCGCCATCGAGACGGATGCAGACAGCTTTATCGTGGGCGGCCTCCTCAAGGAGGCGCTGGATATAGAGAAGAGCATTTCTCGTTTGGGGGGGCGCATCAACTACCTGCCGATTGAAGTTGCTTCCCATACGCCGCTGATGGCGGCTGCGGTTGCGCCTTTTGCAGCCGAACTTGGCCGCCACTCCTTCACCCATCCGAAGCTTCCTGTCGTATCGGGAATTTCGGCTGTGCTGATTAATCGGAACGATCAGGCAATATCGACCTTGTCGCGCCAGATTGCAGAGAAAATACGCTGGGCCGATTGCATGGACACGTGCGCCGAAGCCGGCGTAACCGTCGCACTGGAACTGGGACCGGGGTCGGCCTTATCCCGCATGCTGCAAGCGCGGCATCCTGATATTGCATGCCGGTCGGCAGCCGATTTCCGCACGATCAAAGGCATTGCCGCATGGGTCGGACGTCACTTCGATTGACAGCGCCTGTTTCTCATGCATTTTTTGAAATTCAAATGCATCGGCACTGTCAAAACGCCGTCCATGAAAGGCCAGCTATGCAGCCGGCGACGCCGGCCGAATCGGCAATGCTTTCGTCCGGCAATCGGCGAATGCCGGATAATTTTTTAGAGCATCGATATTACTGAAAAGAATCCGACTGTCAGCGTGGAGTGCCGCGACGTACCAGATTCACGATTGCCAGCAGCACGACGGCACCCAATAGCGAGACCAGCAGCGAGCCGATACTGAAGTCATTCTGGTTAATGGTGCCGGTGCCGAACAATGGCGCAAGCAGCCACCCGCCCAACAGCGCACCGACGATGCCGACCACTATATTAAGAAACATTCCTTGTTGCGCATCGGTCTTCATGATCATGCTTGCGATCCAGCCCAGTATGCCGCCGACAACTATCCAGATAATAAAGTTCATTTTGATCTCCAAGGTAAGTTAAGGTTAAGGGATTGCCGTAACAGGGCGGTTGCCTAGCTACGACGGGGTAAAGATTCAAGTTCAGCGGGCGATGCACTGGGCGGTAAGTTGCCGCCTTCGTTCTCCCATGTGCTCAATTGCGTCTTGCGCTGCTGGTGCTGCTCCTGCCGCTGGGCATTTTTACGAGCCGCTCGAACTATTGCCAGCGTGGCCCATCCGGACATGCCCAACGCCAGAAGCAGGCGTTTATTCAAAACCATATTACCCTCCGTTTGCCGTCGTTTATCTCGATGACGCTATGGCTGCTGCGCACTCTGGCTTCCCGGTGATGCTGGCTTGCCTTCATCCAGCAGCATAACTGTCGACTTTTCCTTGGTCATGGCCAGCTTGTTGGCATAATCACAGGCATCCTGCCGATCGTCGAATGATGCAAGCGGCTTTTCAAAATCATTCTCCAACACATCCCATCGACCATTTTCGCCGCGCGATATGCAAAAGACGACGGCACCTTTCTGATCAAATCCCATGCCTATCTCCTTTCCAAAATATGCTCATCAAAAAAGCATTGCAAACAGTTGTCAAAACTGATTAGGCATGTTTGCAGGCTGCTGGTTCAAGATCAATCTGGTTATTTAGATTGCACTGCAGCCACACATTTCTCCTTGTCGGCGCCGGCCGTTGCTTCGCACTTTTCCAAGGAAACTTTCCTGTCGGCCTTGGCGTCGGCCAGCGCATGTTTTTGCATTGCTTTCGCCTGCTTGATGCACACATTCTTGTCGTTGCCTGTTTTGCTGTCGCACATGGCTTTGGCGACAGCAAAATCAGCATTGGCGATATCGGTTCGCGCTTTTTGTCTGGCTTTGCGGGTATTCAGATATAGCGCTTCGGCTTCGCCCTTGGCACGGGTCTGCGCCGCCTTGGCTTGCTCGACGCACACATCTTGCACATTTCCATTCAGCACATCGCATTTGAGGCGCGCATCTCTGTAATCCGCCGCTGCCTTGTCCGCAGCCGCATAATAAGCGTCTTTCGCTTCCTGGCTGGCTGCGGTTGAAATATTAAAGTAGCCAACCATGGCTACACTCAATGCAAGACTTGCGAATGTCCTATTCATGGCGTATTTCTATGTTGACCGTTATAGGCGAAAGTCAAACGCAGTATCGGTTGCCACGCCGGCGCTGCATTAGCTGCGGAGGCCATAGCTTCTCGCCGGCTTCATTCATATGGCAGTTCGTGGCTTTTCCTTTTCAAGCTTTTAATTCCATGTATTAGCAAAAGTGCCATCAGGAATATAGCAATCCGTGGGCCAGCTTTTTAGGTATTTAAAATCAATAAGTTATGAATTTTTAGTTATTGTTTTGTAAATGTTTCAGAGCCTATTGAAAACAATACAAACGAACTGAACAATTTTTCTGGTAACTCACTTGGTACGAAAATAACTGCGGTGAAATCCAACAATGATGCGGGTGAATAGTGCACTGCTTATTACCCGGCAACGTTGCCGGGAACAGAAGCCCGCGCAGCCGGTCCTGCGGAGGATCGAAGGCTGCCGAACCACAGCGCGAATTGACGCGTAAATTCGGCACCGAAGAAAAAAATCTGCGCTGAATAATATACCCACAGCAGCAGGGCCAGGATTGAACCTACCGCGCCATAACTGTTCGCTATGCCGCTATTGCCGAGATAAGCGCCAATCACGTACTTGCCCAGACTAAACAAGACTGCGGTGCCGAGCGCACCGATCCATACGTCATGCCAGGACAGGCTTATTTCCGGTAGCATCTTGTAGATGACCGCAAACAGGCAAGCTATCACGATGAATGAAAACAAGGATGTCACCGGCGTCAAAATAAAGCTCGCTTCACTCCATAGGCCGCCCCAGTAGCGCTCCAAAACTGCCAATCCGGCGTTGATGACGAGAGAAACAAGCAACAGAAAAGCCAATACCAGCACCAAGCCGAAAGAGAGCAAGCGGGTGCGAAGAACGCCTATCAATCCAGCTTTACGGGCGGGCGGGACATGCCATATTTCATCAAGGCTATCTTTTAGTTCGGCAAAGGCGGTAGTCGCTCCGACTAGCAGGAATAAGGTTGCAACCATGGTCGCAATGCGCCCATCGTCGGGATTGCGTGCGCCGGCAAGCAGCGACTCAATTGCTTGAGCGCCGCTGGGACCGACCAGGTCGGCGAGCTGTGAAAATATTTCTCCCTGTGCCGCCTGCGTGCCGAAGACCGCACCGGCAATTGCGATTACCAGCACTAATATCGGCGCCATGGAAAACAAAGTATAAAACGCGAGTGCAGCACCCTTGCTTGCGGCACGCTGCGCGATCCACTCTTCGATTGAACCCACGAATATGATGCGCAACCGTCTCCAAATCGAAAGCGGTTCGGTGGCGCGGGGTTCATTCATGATATCGGATGGGCTGAATCTAACGCCTCCCGTCAGCAGGCATCGGAGCAATGGACATGTAGCTGTTACAGTACAGCCCTATCGAAAGCGCGCCATACAATTGCCTACCTGTGCAAGGGCACGGAACTGTACCAGCTCCTTCTTATTCAAGAGCAATGAAGAAGTGCAGCAGCAAATGATCGAGGAGAGTGAGGAATATGCAATTGCCATGCCGAGCTGTCTTCATCGTTTTGCGGTGAGTATGCATTCAACAATCGAATGGCATCCAGGTTCAATTCACGAGAGCGCCTTCAATATTACAACGACAGAGAAAAAGTTCGCAGTTTCGTTATCGCAAAACAGGAACCTTCATCTCAAGCAATTGTCAATGTGTATCTTGACCTTTGTTTATCGACGCAATGTCGTCAGCAGGAGGTCTCAAGCAAGCGGAAGGCACTGCCGAGGCTGACGGAGGCACGTCGCAGTATCCCAAATTCTTTGATGGATTCGTGAACAAGAATCCATAGATCGGCGCATTAAAGCTTGTTGATCATCAACAAGGCAAAATTTTGCCATAAGAGTAGGTTAGGCGGAAGCGCTCAGTTTGCTATTTCAGTTATCAGCTCGATACTTGGGCCGTGGCGCTTGGCAACCACTGTTGGGAGTTTAACGAATGCCGCCGAATGCAGAATATCCAGTACACCGTTCACCTGCATTTTTTGTATCGGTCGCGTCTTTCATTGCGGTATGCCTTGGCTTGAGCGGAGCAGCGATACTCTACAGCTGGTATGCCGACATCCGGCTGTTCACGAGTATTTTTCCCGGGTTGGCACCATTGAAAACTAGCGCCGGGGCAGGATTTCTGTTTGCCGGCTTGGCGTTATGGTTGCAGCGCGAATCAGTTCGACCGGCCACCGTGGGGCGACGTGTGGGCCGCGCAGTGGCATATTTATCGGCACTGTGGATCATGGCGCTTGGTGCTCTGACACTGGCTCATAATTTCTTCAATGTCGATCTGAAGATCGATCAATTTTTATATGCCGCTCAGCCAGAAGGAGCTGCACCACATTCAGGACGCATGTCGCTGCTTACCGCAGTCTGCTTTGTGTTGGTCGGAAAAAGCCTGTTGCTGTTAAATTACACTACCCGCGGCGGCCACAGTCCGGCCGAATATTGCGCGATCATGGTAGCAGGCGTCATGACCATACCGTTGATCGGCTATCTTTACAGCGGCACCGGCATGATTCAGGTGCCGCCTTCCTCTGATATACCGCCGCTTACTTCCATTCTTTTTATCTTGCTGGCGGCAGGAATTTTGGCGGCGCGCCCCACCCATCGCCTGATGGGATTATGGAACAGCAATTCACCGGGCGGACATTTATTGCGGCAACTGTTGCCCAAGAGCTTGCTGCTGCTGTTCTTTCTCGATTTGATGGTCGAATGGGGAGCGCGCAACGGTTTCTACGGACAGGAAGGTATTTCGCCGCTGGTCGTTCTGCTGACCAGCGCCTGGCTGTCCATTCTGTTCTGGCGTGCCGCATCCCTGTTGAATCGCGAATACGATGTGCGCCGGAAAGGCGAAGCTGCGCTGGTCGAATCCAATGCGCTATTGCGTGCGGTGAGCGACAACACGCCGGATGCGATCTTCGTAAAGGATCGTAGCGGCCGCATGATTTTTGCCAATCCGGCGACGCTGCGCATGCTTGATAAAAGCAACGCATCCGTTCTCGGTCGCGGCAGCAGCGAAATTTACGACGATCCGGCCGACGCGAAAATGGTGGACGAAAACGATCGAACTGTTATCGCAAGCGGCAAGGCGCAGATGATGGTGGAAACGGTTAACTTGCCGTATGGCATAAGAACATTTTACTCAACCAGGGCACCCTGGCTGAATGAGCAGGGCGAGGTTCTCGGGTTGGTTGGCATCAGTACCGATATTACCGAGCGCAAGCGCATCGAAGACGCCTTGAAAGAGCATGAGACGCAGCTGGAATCGCTGGTCGCGGCACGCACTGCCGAAGTAAGCGAACTGATCGGACACCTGGAGTCGACGCGCGAAGAAGAAAAACGCGCCATCGCCAGAGAGTTGCACGACGACCTCGGTTCTGCACTCACGGCGCTAAACATGCACTTGGCGATCCTGTTCCAGCAGATCCCTGCCGAGCCCCGTTTAACCGAGCGGTCGGTGCAAATCAAGGCGCTGCTGAGTTCAGTCACTCAAACAACACGCCGCATTCAGGTCGGATTGCGTCCCGATAAACTCGATATTTTCGGTATCAAGACAGCCATTGCCGACCAGGTTATTGAATTTGAAAATTACACCGGCGTTACTTGCCGAGCCAGCTTGCCGGATGAAGAATTGGCGTACGCGCCGCAAGTCGATATTGCGTTGTTTCGCATGGTGCAGGAAGCGTTGAATAATGTCGCCAAACATGCCAATGCAACCCATGTTGACGTGGTGCTGGACGACAACGATGAAAACATCATCCTCAGCATTCGAGATAATGGCGCCGGCATGCCCGTTTGCCAATCAGCCGCCACCATCACACATGGCCTGCGCGGAATGCGCGAACGCGCCGGCTATCTGGGTGGCGACGTCAAAATAACCAGCGCTCCAGGGCACGGAACAAGCATCGTCGTGACGCTTCCGAAAGCTGCCACTCCAGCGCTGACGCCCTGGAATTCCACGCAGGAAAACAGCGCACGCCAGGCGCATTAATTTTCATTTCATTTTTTAAATGATTGGAAAACCGGAATTGGAAATGATCGCCATCGGCCACATAGAGAGAGCCGACATATTGAGTCTCGGAGGCTCAATTGAGCGTACAAGAATTGCGCGCGCAAATTTGCTCGAGCAGCGCGCACAATTGGGGAAGCTCATACGATTTATCCAGGAAATGTCGAACACCGTATTGCTGGCCTGACCGGCGGTACGCGTCGCATACATTATTGCTGAAGACGACTTTTAAACTCTGCGCATGAGCATGGGCCTGCGATAGTTTGCGCAGCAAGCTCATGCCGTTGCCTTGCTTTAGTTCAATATCAACAATGAGCACATCGCAGGATTGTGCGAGCAGTTGTTCGAGCGCATCACTTTCCGTGTCGGAAAAACCTGCCCAGACTATTCCCGGAATCTGCGCAAGGTTCTCGACAATCAGATTTCGAACCGCAGCCGAATCCTCCACCAAAAAAATGCGCAATGCAGGCTGCGAAGATTTTGGTAGCAGGCTTCTTGTCGTATTCATGTCAATCATTAAGGAAGGCATATGCTTGCCATCCGTTACCCATTTTCATATATGCGATTTGCAGGCATGTGCAATGCTCAGTCGATCAGGTTTTGCTTGATCGCGTAATAAATAATGTCGGCATTATTGGACATGTTCATTTTTTCCAAAACGCGGGACCGGTACGTGCTAACCGTTTTCACACTCAGGCACAGCTCATCGGCAATTTTTGTGACGCCTTCCCCTTGGCCCAATTTATAAAATATCTGGTACTCGCGAGCCGATAGCGTCTCGTGCAATGGCTTGTGCATATCCGTGGTAGCGGGATCTGCCGTAAGCAGCTCCGCTACGGCGGGACTGATGTACTTGTGACCACGCAATATGGTATGAATCGCATTGACCAATTCGGTCGCGAGCGCTTCCTTTTGCACGTATCCGCTCGCGCCGCTGCGCAATATCTGGACCGCATAACGGTTTTCAGGATGCATGCTCAACATCAGGACGGGCAGGTCGGGTTTTTCACGCTTGATCTGCTTCAGCACTTCCACGCCGCTTTTATCCGGCATTGCGATATCCAGCAAAACGATATCCCATTGCTGGGAACGGATAAGACGGATTGCTTCAAGTGCGGTTGCTGCTTCACCGCCGATATGCATATCGGGTATATCCGCGATGAAATACTGGACGCCGGCCCGCACTACCGCATGATCGTCAACTACCAGAATCTTTATCATGGTGATCCAGCCTTAAAGGCTGACATTTGCGCCACAGGGTTGGGATGGCCCTGTGGGGTCGCCGGTAAATATTTTAGCCTGATATTCATTCAGCCGATTGTAGAGAGTTTTAAGGCTCACGCCCAATACCTCTGCCGTCAGCGTCTTGTTCCCGCCGCAATATCCCAATGTTGCGAAGATCAGCCTTTGTTCGGCCTCTGCGAGTCTGCTGCCTAATGGAAATGTTACGCAATCGCTCTCCAGCGGCGCGACAACTTGTCTGACCGGACCGACTGCCCGCATGACATCCAGTTCATGATCGGCCAGAATGTAGGCGCGGTGCACCATGTTTTTCAATTCCCGTACATTGCCGGGCCAGTGATACTCGCGCATAAAACGGTGCGACACCTTGGAAAATATTTTTTTCGTATTTTCTTCTTCATTCAAGCGGCTTAAAAAAAGCTTGGCCAGCAGTTCGATATCGTCTGTCCGCTCCCGTAATGGCGGCACTTCGATCGGGAATACCGCCAGCCGATAGAATAAATCGCTGCGCATCAAGCCTGCATCGACCGCCGCCTGAGGACTGCGATTGGTGGCGGCAATTACGCGGACCTTGACGTGCATTTCCTCGTCTGCGCCGACGCGACAAAAACGCCCGGTTTCCAACACCCGCAGCAGCTTGACCTGCATTTCCATTGGCATTTCAGTGAGTTCGTCGAGGAACAGGGTACCGCCGCCAGCTCGCTCGAAGCAGCCCTTGTGCATGCGTATGGCGCCGGTAAAACTGCCGCGTTCGTGGCCGAACAATTCGGCCTCGATCAATTGCGGCGAAATTGCGCCGCAATTCAATGCAATGAAGGGCTTGTCCTTTTCTTTGCCCATTTGGTGAATCGCACTTGCCACAACTTCTTTTCCGGTGCCGCTTTCGCCGGCAATCAATACATTCGCACGGGTAGGCGCTACCTTGGCGATTAACTGAAACAGCTGCTGCATCGGCTCCGATACGCCATGCAGATCACCGCAACGCGCCGGATTTGGCGAAGAGATTGCCTGAGATGGACTTTCCTGCGCTTCTGTCTGTGCTTGTAATGCAGCAATTGTCTGCGAACCGAGTGTAGGCAAGCCTACAATATTGCCGCAAACATTCGGTCCGTTGTTCATGGCTATCTCCCCGTCTTTATCGATTTGCACTTTTTTCTAGGATAATCTTTACAGAATCGCAAAATTTGCAATACCGGTGTTTATCCGATTCTTTTGTAGGAGTTAACTTACATGGCGTGATCGAAAAATTTTTCCTCATTATCAAGTGAAGGAACGCAGTAGATACACAATCGTATCGTACGAAAATCATCGCATGCATGCTGCTGCATGCATTTGTACTTCAGCAATGTCTGTGTCGATTTGGTAAACGACAGCTTTACTATCAGGGAAGCTGTTGATCGACGTCAGGTTTTCAACGGCAGCGATTACGGTGTACACACTTTCGCGGTTGCCAAGATAAAAAAACCGCCGGTCGGATCAAGCATGGAAGCGGTTACAAGATCGGAGTGCCTTGTCCGCCCTTGATCTATTTTTTCTTTTTGCCGGGTGTATATAAGATCAGTGCAAGCCGCAGCGGTAACGGCGCGCATGTTCCTTTTGGCGCTAGCGGAAGAACATCATCGATTGATTTTCCGCCGGCAATCGCTCGCACGTCAATCAAATGCTATGTTGTAAAACAGCGAGAGGGCGCTACGCGTACCGGCCTCGGCCTCCAGTGTCAGCCGGGGCGAGAGGGTATAGTGCAGCAGCAGCGCGCTGCTGGCGGTTTCCAGCCCTTGCTGATAACTGACGCGGAGGCGGGACGATATCTGTTTGCCGACGGTGACGATACGCTGGCGCAAGTTATCCTGGCTGGTGGACAAGTTCACGCTATCCAATCCGAACGCAGTGGCGATTTGCGATTGCACACCCGTAGCGGCGCTTTCCGACAGCAATACACCGGCCGCGGTTTGCAGCGCGGCCATATCTGTGTCGCCGGCAGTATTGAGCCCGTGACCGAGCACAAGCCACGACAGCTTTTCCGCATCTGGCACCGATGGTTCGGAAACCAGCGTGACTCGCGGCGCCAGCACCGTGCCGCGTACCGCCACACCGGCTTCGACTTCCTGGCCGCGTCGCATCGCCAGGATGTCGAGCGCAGGATTATTGATTGGGCCGGTAAATCGCAGCATGCCTTGCTCAATTGCCAGTTCCCGCCCGTATGCGGTATAGGTGCCTTTGGCGACGCGCAACGATCCCTGGGCTTGCAATGGTTCGCCGGCTGCATTCAGCAGGCGGATTTGACCCGCCAGCACTGCATTCAGGCCGCGCCCTCGGACTGTGACACCATCGCCGAGCGCGATACTGACATCGAGCTCGGCTGCAATCTTGTTTGGCGATTTTTCGGTACGTCCTACAATCACGACATCGTCCGACAGTCGAGGAGCGTCTTTCCGGCCGATGTCGAAAAAGCCGGAATCGACGTTGAAAGCGCCTGCTATCCGAACGCGCCCCTTCGCCAATTCGATCCGGCTTTCGCCGCTGATCACCAGCCGGCGGTCGGAACGATTGAGCAAGGTGAAGCGCTGTGCAATGAGCGACAGTTGCGCTGACGGCGTGCCACTTGCCAGATTGACCGGACCGGATATCGTCAACTGGCCATCGGCATTCTGGAACCGCAAGGCTTTGACCAGCAGTTCGGCGTCCTGAAATTCGCCGTCCAGCACGCCTTGCCGCAAATCGACGCCGGTCTCGGTGAAAAAAAGCCGCAGTCCGCTGCCGGCGATCTGTCCGGCAAAACGCGGCTTGGCAAATGTGCCGCTGACCGAGATGGTGCTTTGCATGCGGCCTTCGGCAATCAGCGTCGGCGACAGCAATGGGCCGGCCCAGCCGATCGTCGGAATATCGATACGGGCGCTGCCGGACACAAGTGCATCCGGTGGTATCGAAAATCGGCCGGCGCGGATTGCCGCGCCGATGTCGGCATTGACGTCTATGCGCCCCAGCTGTTGGCCTTCCGCAATCAACCGCAGATCGATCCGGCCATCGGACGCGGTTGCGCTGGCTTCCAGAATGCGCAGACCGAGTGCCACCGGCGTGCTGCCACGCATGACGATATCGCCGCGCTGGCGACGGAATTTGACGGTGCCGCTCAACGTATCGGCAATCTTCACGTTCCATTCGCCGTCCAGTTGCAGATCGGCCTCGGCAGCAGGAGACGGGCCGGCAAATTTCAGCAGCGGCGCGATCTGCAACCGCTCGACGCGTCCATGCGTGGCCATGCCGCGGGAGTCGCGCACGAATTGCTCGATAGCGACATAGGCTGTATTCGCATCGAGACGGAATCCATCGAGCTGTATTCGTTGTTGCGACACGGCGAGCGCAGCAGGTACCGTCAGATGCGCGACGAAGCGACCGGCAGCATCGAAGCGCTCGATGCTGCCTTGCCATTGCACCGACCGCGCGAGATCGCGCAGACCGCCGCTTGCCTTCAACCTCCATTCCTGCCCCGGTTCAACCAACAATGCATCCAGCGTATGCTGCGCCGTTGTGCCATCGGTCTTGACGTTGAAACTGTCAGCGCGCAGTTCTCCGGTTGACATACCCTGGCCATGAAGATCCACTATCAGCGGGGCATCCGGTTGCGGCGAAAAACGCAATCGTGCCGAAAGCGATGTCAGTTGCCGTTCCCCAGTTTTCAATCCGCTAGCCGTGGCGTCAATCGCGGCTGTGCTGATAAAGAATGGTTTGTTGCGATCCAGATCGACGTCTGCTTTACCTTGCATAGTGCCGATCTGCACTTTGCCTGGCATGCGTATATTGCCGGCTTTCCATTCGATGCTGACACGCGGCTTGTCAAAGCTGCCGTGGGCGCTGCCATTGGCATCGATTGCACCCCCGAAATCCGGGCCGAGCTGTTCGAGATTCGGTGCTGTCAATGAGAAAGTCAGTCGCGATTGGCGCTGCGACAGTTCACCTTGCATCTGTAATCGGTTGGCACCGGCGATCAATAGCAGCTTTGGAACAATAAGACTGTCGGCGCGCAGTTGAGCCTGGCCGTCGCCTTGCAATGGATGACCGCCGAATTTGCTCTCAGTAATCTGAAATGCAAGATCGGCCTCGAGCCGTAGCGCGCGCGTACCTCGTAACGAAAAATTGCCATTCAATTCGAGGCTTGGCAATTGCGCGAAGCTACCCAGATCCTGCAGCCGGAATCGGCTTACCAAGCCTTGCGCGCTGAAATCTTGCCGGCCGGATAAATTGAGATGACCTGATGCATTGACACGACCGTCGCCGACCCGCAGTTCAGCCCTGTCAATTGCCAGGCCCGCATCGGCCAATACGGCATGCGCTGAAAGCGCGAGCTTGTTTTTCTTCAGCGGTTCCATCAGCGCGATCGTAAATTCCTGTTTGCCGGCTGCCTGCCGGACATCGACGGTGCCGGTCAGCTGTGTTGCCCGCAAACGTTGATCGAGCCGCTGCAGGTTCAGCGAGGATGTCCGCAGTGCCAGTGTCAGCGCGCCGCCAGCATAGCGGCCGCTACCGGTCACGGTGCCGGCCGGCCGCTTGGCCGAACCAAGCATGGCCATGACCCGGTCGAAACTGAATTGCCCGGCATGCTGGCGAAATGCGATGTGCAAGTTGGAGATCGGCATTTTGGTTTCATTGTACAAACCCGGCGCAGCATTGATCAGCGTCAGTTCTCCCGCGCCGTCTTCGCCTGCGAACAAGGTAAGATCGAGCAGGGTATGCGGCATCTTTGGATCTACGGAAGAGAGATCCAGTGCTTGCACACTGACGTTCGCATTGCCCAGCGGCTGCGTAGAAAAGGGCCGCAATACGACGTGCCCTTTTGCATGTGCCTTATTGATGGCTAGATCGAAGGTGGTCGCGAAATCCGCCAATGACCCTCGGGCGCCGATATAACCGGAGCCGCCGGCCGTTCGATTCCCAATGATTGCTTCCGCACTGCTTGAAAAGCGTGCGTCCAAAGCGTACGGCTTGATGGCCGAAAGCGTGGCTTGGCCATTGAATTTCCCGGTGATCGAGTCGGTCTCTGATGCCGAACCAACCGTTAGCTGATCCACACCGAGCCGATAGCGCATGCCGTCGAAATCGATATTGAAGGCGAACGCGCCAAGCCTGATGATGTTGACCGGCCCGCGGTCGATTTGTCCGCCATCGATCTGCACTTTATCTACTTGCAGCTTGAGCGGTAGTGCAATCTTGTCGGGTAGTCTTGCCGGTTCAGGGCTTTCCCGGATTTTTCTGGTGACGGCCAGATGACCGATGCGCAGCAAGCGCACATGCAGCCGCCCTTGCAGCAACGCCGACGGCCGCCAGTCGAGCCGCATATTGGTCAGCGTGAGCTGCTGGTTCGCGCTGTTCATTGAAAGCCGGTCGACCTGCACTGAATCGGCAAGATACCCGTGAATGCCATCGGCTTGTATTGCTCCAGCCGACAGCCTTTCCAACGCAGAGAAAGCCGCACGCATGCCGTTCTCGGTGCCGAGCAGCCAATAGCCGGGCGCTGACAGCAGTACGATCAATATGGCAATGACCGCCAGCCCGGCCCGCAGCCGCGACCTCGGCTTGCGCGCAATATCAGAAACCATATCCGACCGAAAAGTGGAGGCGCAGCTTGCGCGTGGCGTGGCCGTAGGCCAAGTCGATATTGACCGGCCCGACCGGACTTTGCCAGCGCGCGCCGATACCGCTTCCCTGCTGCAAGCGGAAACCGCGCCAGGAATCGGCCGCATTGCCGGCATCGGTAAACACTGCCGCGCCCCATTGCGGCGTGATTGCGTAAACCAGTTCCGCGCTCAATACCGCGAGCACGGTGCCGCCCACTATTGCGCCGTTTTGCGCCACGCCCAGGCTATTGAACGCGTAGCCGCGCACAGTCTGATTACCACCGGTGCGGAACAATAAGTCGGCAGGAACGGATTCGCGGCCTGCAACGAAAACCTGACCAACCTGACCGCGCAACACCGTATGCCAGCGTCGGACTATCGGAGACAGCCAGGTAGCGTTACCGACCACACGGCCGAGGTCGCGTTCATTCAATGGGCCGCGCGGACCGGCAGACAATTCAACCGACGCAACATATCCATGGTGCGGCGTGATGAGATTGTCAAGACGGCGCATCGTGTAGTTATAGGAAGCGATCAATGCCTGACGATTGTTGGCGGGGATGCCTGCAATTTTTTGCCGGTCAGCCAGATAGGAGACAGACCATGCTTGTTCATCCGTTTTTACCGGGCTGGTAAGCCGGGCGCCCGTGCGGATCTTGTCATCGGTTTCGCCCTCGATATTGGCGTGTTCATAATGGGCGCCGACGCTTGGGACCCAGCCGCCGCGGATTGCAGGCAGGAATACATCGGCACCGAGCAGGCCTGTTACCCGGTCTACCCGGAGTTCCGATTCAAGCCGCCAGCTGCGCTCCAAAAAGTTTCGATCAAGCCATTTTAATTGCGCCCGTGCACCGGTGTCGGTCGAAAAACCGACACCAAAGGCCAACCGTTTGCGTTCGTTTTCGGTCAGGTCCAAGCGGATCGGCACGCGCTGCGGATGTTCGGGATCGACCTCGACAGTGGCAAAGACAGAGCGGAAATAACCAGTGTCTTGCAGCCGGCTCTGCAATTCGGTTAACTTTTCCTGGGAAAAAGGTTCGCCCGGTTGAATCGGGTTCAGCATATCGATCATGGCGCGCGAATAACGTCTCAGACCTTGTATATCGAGTTCGCCAAACGTGAATGCCGGTCCGGAATCCACATCGACGGTCAATTCTGCAACACGCTTGTCGGCATCGATGCGCGCTTCGCTGGCGGCAATCCTGGCTGCCGGATAGTCCCTGTTCAACAAGCCTTTCAGCAGCATGTTCTTGGCATCGTTCCAGGCAGCCTGGCGGAATCGCTCGCCGGGTCGCAGGCTCCACTGGCGCCGCAGCAGCTCCATTCTTTGCGCGTGGGCCGCGTTTTTTGTAATTTCTCCGTCGAAACGGATATCGACTCCGGACACAACAGTGGGCATACCGAGCATCACATTAAAACGTGCGATCCAGCGTCCCTCTTCCTGACTCAGTGTGTAGTCGATAGTCGGTGAAAAATAACCTTCTGTCGCCAGAATTTCGCGGATTTGTTGCGGCGTAATGGCAACCAGACGCTGCAATTCTTCCACGCTCAGATCCGCATCGGCGGTATGACGCGCTATTTCCAGATATTCATTCAGCAGGGGCGTAAAGGTCCCGGCACCGTTGATCTGTAGTGTATAGCCGCCCGTATTCTGCGCATGAGCAAAAAACGAGAGCAGCAGAAATGATGGCAGGACTATAAGCCACCGCCATGGCAGATGCGGCGGCCATCGCAGGGCAATGCGCGCCATGAATTTCCGGGTGGAATTTTTTATGACTGTTTCCGAACTTATTTTTTTGTTGAAATTTGCATTTTCAGTCACACTGATGCCGCGCATTTGCAAGAATGATCCCGTTATTTTCTAAAGCATACTTTTTCCTTATTTGTCGGGCTTGTCTGCAATCAAGCAATCGGCGAAGCCCGTTCGACTCCGCTGAGCAGAATGTCTGGTTATTGAATGCCATTGAACAGACGAATCGAAGCGAATGCTTCAGATGCGCTATCGCAGCGAAAAAAATACCCGAAGATACCTAATGGGTAGTTGAAGTGCCTGGCCGGGCGGCGCTGTGGCGAGCGTGTCCAACTCAACCAATGCGGGCCGGAAAATGATCAGTGATGGTATTCTTCTCCGGGGCGGACCCTGCCACGGAATAGCCAGAATACCATTGTAGTATAGCCAAGTATGA
>DASYKE010000116.1:0-23430 GCA_035995725.1 Burkholderiaceae bacterium
CCCATGCCGTCGCGGATGACTTTGCCGCCTCCGAATTTCACTTCTTCGCCATAGCTGGCGAAGTCCTTTTCGATTTCGATGAACAGTTCGGAGTCGGCCAGGCGAATGCGGTCGCCGGTGGTAGGGCCGAACATTTCGGCATATGCTTGACGCGAAATCCTGCTCATTTCAATTTCCCCATTATCTTGGCATTGAATCCATACACTTTGCGCTCACCGGCAAGCGCAACCAGTTCCACTGTGCGCTGTTGACCGGGTTCAAAACGTACTGCCGTACCGGCCGCGATATTCAGGCGCATTCCATAGGCGATTTGCCGTTCGAATTGCAGGGCCGGATTGGTTTCAAAGAAATGGAAATGCGAGCCGACCTGGATCGGACGGTCGCCGCTGTTGGCCACTTTGACCGTTGCGGTTTTGCGGCCACTGTTGAGCTCGAGCTCGCCTGGTTCGATCAGCATTTCGCCTGGAATCATTGCGCTCTCCTATGGGATCGGGTGGTGTACGGTTACCAGTTTGGTGCCGTCCTGAAAAGTGGCTTCCACCTGAATATCGGGAATCATTTCAGCAATGCCGTCCATCACATCGGAGCGTGTCAGGATTCTGGTCCCTTCAGACATCAGTTCCGCGACTGTCTTGCCATCCCGTGCACCTTCCATGATCGCGGCGCTGATCAGCGCGACGGCTTCAGGATAATTGAGCTTCAGCCCGCGTGCCTTGCGGCGCTCGGCCAGCAGTGCGGCGGTGAATATCAGGAGCTTGTCTTTCTCTCTGGGGGTAAGTTGCATTCTGTTTCCCTGTCCTTCTTTTCATGTGTTCCAGATACGCGGTACGATCGCTTCGCGTCCAAGCAATACCGGTCTGAGTTGTTGCCAAACGCCTGTCATCAATTGTTTTGCCGTCTCGCTCGAATCGCCCAGATAGCGCGCAACCAGTATCGACTTTAACTGGGTGACGCCGAAACTGCACTGGTTATCTGTCGCAGTGGAAGCTTGTTCCCGTATGGCATGAACAAGCGTGGCAGGCGCTACCTTGCCGACCGCGATCAAGGTTGCGCAAACTGTTTTTCCCGCCATTCCAAGCATGCTTTGCATGGATGGGCTGCCGCCCAGCAAAGCGCCTTGTTCGAACCAGATCAATTTTCCCTGGCGCCGGATGCTGGTAGATTGTGCAATGCGCCCTGTACTGAACGATTCTCCCGATGCGGCGCGGCCAAGGCATAGAATTTCGCAACCGATATAGCTTGCCTCTGCGCCCAGCGAAACAGCATGTTCGAGCTGAACATGAGCCGCATTGAAAAAAATTGTTTCTTGCGGCAGCCATTCGAGCGATGCGCCAGCGCCTGCTTCGAGTCGTATATCCTGTTTTGAAATTCGGCCGTTCGCTTTGTACCACTTGGCGGCGCCGGGCGTAGTGATGAATGCATGGGCATTGTCACCGACGCGGGCGGCAATCTGTAACTCGTCGCCTCCGACCACGCCGCCGGGCGGATGCACCACGATTGCGTGGCAGACCGCAGGACTTTCTGGATAGAGCGGCTTTTGCACCCGCAGCGGGCCGAAGTGGCTGCGCTCGGTCATCCTGGTGGTGCCGGCATCGTCGGTGAAACCAAGGGACAGGCGAGCCTGCCGGTCATTTCCAGCAGAATACCCGGCATCCCCGGAAGGGGAATCAACGATGGAATCGGCAGCAATGCGTCTCATGTCGAAACTATACCGCCAGGAAACGTTTCACGTTCTCGTTGTTCATCTCGTGCCGCGAACCGGCTGCGACCACTTCGCCGCGCGACAGCACGATGAATTTATCGGCCAATTCATGCGCAAAGTCGAAATACTGCTCGCACAGCAGAATACCCATGTCGCCGCGTTCGCGTAACAGCCGAATCACGCGTCCGATATCCTTGATGATCGACGGCTGTATGCCTTCGGTCGGTTCGTCCAGAATGATCAGTTTCGGTTCGGCCAGCAGTGCACGCGCAATTGCCAGTTGCTGTTGCTGTCCGCCGGACAAATCGCCGCCGCGCCGATTGAGCATTTCTTTCAATACCGGGAACAACTCATAAACTTCGCCTTTTATTACCGATGCCTTTTTCCCGGTCTTGGTCGACATTCCCATCAACAGATTTTCTTCTACGCTCAGTCGGGCGAATATTTCACGCCCTTGCGGAACATAGGCGATACCGAGCGCAGCGCGCTCATGCGGTTTGAGTTTGGTGATTTCACGATTTTCCAGCATCACGCGCCCGCTTGCCACCGGCAGCACGCCCATCAGACATTTCAGCAACGTGGTTTTACCGACACCGTTACGCCCCAATAATGCGAGGCACTCGCCTTTTGCGAGCGACATCGACACCCCGCGCAGCGTGTGGGACGAACTATAGTATTGATTGAGTTGATCGACGTGCAGCATGGCGCTTCCTTGCATGTTCTCTCCGATCAGCGGCCCAGGTAGACTTCGACGACGCGTTCGTCGGCTTGCACCTGCCGCATCGTGCCTTGGGCCAGCACTGATCCTTCATGCAGCACAGTGACTATGCCTTCGCGCGCAATTTCGCTGACGAATGCCATATCGTGCTCCACCACGACGATCGAATGCTTGCCGCGCAATTCATTGAGCAGTTCCGCGGTGCGTGCGGTTTCGGCATCCGACATGCCGGCAACCGGCTCATCCAGCAGCAGCAGTTGCGGCTCCTGCATCAGTAGCATGCCGATTTCCAGCCATTGCTTTTGTCCATGCGACAACAAACCGGCCAGCCGGTATTCCTGGCCGCTCAAGCGGACCAGTTGCAGAATGCTGTCGATCTTGCCCTTCTGTTCTGACGAGAGTTTGAAGAACAGCGTCGGTTTGACCCGCTTGTTCGTTTTCATTGCCAGTTCGAGATTTTCGAAAACCGTATGCTGCTCGAATACGGTCGGACGCTGAAATTTGCGGCCGATGCCGGCAAGCGCAATTTCATATTCGGTCATCCTGGTCAAATCGATGGTTTGGCCGAAGAATACCGAACCGGCGCTTGGTCGCGTCTTGCCGGTGATGACATCCATCATCGTTGTTTTCCCGGCTCCATTGGGTCCGATAATGCAACGCAGTTCGCCCACCGAGATATCGAGACTCAAATTGTTCAATGCCCTGAAACCATCGAACGACACCGTGATGTCTTCCATGTACAGGATCGCTCCATGCGTGGTATCGACCCCTTCGGTTCTGACCCGTCCGTACGATGTGCCGTAATCGGCATGCTCGCCGGGCTCGTAGTGCTGATGAGGCTGCAATATTTCACTCATGCGGCCGCCTTGTTTTTTGCAGCTTTTCAGCCAGTCCCAGCATGCCTTGCGGCATGAACAAGGTCACCAGGATAAACGTCAGGCCCAGCGCATATAGCCATAAATCGGGAAATGCGCCGGTAAACCAGCTCTTCAAGCCATTGACGGAGAACGCGCCGATAATCGGACCAACCAGCGAACCGCGCCCGCCGACCGCAGTCCAGATCACCATTTCAATCGAATTGCCCGGTGACATTTCGGATGGATTGATGATGCCCACTTGCGGCACGTACAATGCGCCGGCGATGCCGCACAATACGGCTGATAATGTCCACACGAACAGTTTGAACCAAAGAGGGTTATAGCCGATAAACATCAGCCGCGATTCAGAGTCGCGCATGGCCTGCAACACCCGTCCCAGTTTTGACTTGACGATCCAGCGGCACAGGATCAGTGCGCCCAGCAAGAAAGATAGCGTGACAAGATACAGCACTGCCTTGGTGGAAGGTGCCGTGACTGCGTAGCCGAGAATGCGTTTGAAATCGGTGAAGCCGTTGTTGCCGCCGAATCCGGTTTGGTTGCGGAAAAACAGCAACATGAATGCGAACGTCATTGCTTGCGTGATGATCGAGAAGTACACTCCCTTGATGCGGGACCGGAATGCAAAATATCCGAATATGAATGCCAGCGCACCCGGAACCAGTATCGCCAGCGCGACGCAATACCAGAAATTGTCCGTCAAGGACCAGTACCACGGGTAGGTTTTCCAGTCGAGGAACACCATGAAATCCGGCAGATTGCTCTGGTAGACGCCGTCGGTTCCAATCGCGCGCATCAGGTACATGCCGTGCGCATAGCCGCCAAGCGCAAAGAATACGCCATGGCCAAGCGACAGGATGCCGGCATAGCCCCAGACCAGATCGAGCGCCAGCGCCGCCATCGCATAGCACATGAATTTTCCGATCAGCGCCACGGTGTAGCCGGAGATATGCAATGCGTGCCCGTCCGGAAAGGACAGATTCAGGACCGGCAGCAGCGCCAGCAACACTGCGCATGCCGCAATGGCGATCCATGCCGGACGCGAAAAAAGCCCCGGCGTCATTCGACCGTCCTGCCCTTCAGCGCAAACAGACCTTGCGGACGTTTCTGGATGAAGACGATAATGAAGACCAGGATCGCGATCTTGGCCAGCACCGCACCGGCAACCGGCTCCAGAAATTTATTGATTTCACCCAGTCCGATCGCCGCCATCACGGTACCGGCAAGTTGGCCGACGCCGCCCAATACCACTACCATGAACGAATCGACGATATAGCTTTGGCCAAGATCCGGGCCGACGTTGCCAAGCTGGGACAATGCGACACCGCCGAGTCCTGCGATGCCCGATCCGAGGCCGAAGGTCATCATGTCGATTTTGCCGGTCGACACACCGACGCAGTCGGCCATCCGGCGATTCTGCGTGACGGCGCGCACGAACAAGCCAAGCCGTGTCTTGTTCAGAATCACCCATGTCGCGCCGACTACGAATAATGCGAAGAAGATGATCACGATCCGGTTATACGACAGCACCAGCGACCCCAATACCGTGACACCGCCCGACATCCATGAAGGATTCGATACTTCAACATTTTGCGCACCGAAAATCGAGCGCACCGTCTGCATCAAAATCAGGCTGATGCCCCAGGTCGCAAGCAATGTTTCCAGTGGCCGGCCATAGAGCCAGCGGATGACGGTGCGCTCCAGCAGAATGCCTACGGCAGCGGTCACCAGGAATGCGGCGGGCAGGGCGGCCAGCAAGTAAGCATCGATCGCATCGGGGATGAATTTTCTGAAGAACAGCTGGCATGCAAAAGTCGTATAGGCGCCGATCATCAGCAGTTCGCCATGTGCCATATTGATGATGCCCATCAGTCCGAAAGTAATCGCCAGGCCCAATGCCGCGAGCAACAGGATGCTGCCGAGCGACACGCCGTAAAACAGGTTGCCGGCGAATTCGCTGCGGGCCAGGCGGCCATTGAGCGATTGCAGCGTGCGCACCGCTTCGACTCGGACGCTTTTATCCGGCTCAATATAACTGCCGTCCGGATTTTTCTCCAGCATTCTTTGCAGTACTGGCTTCAGACCGGCGTTGGCGCTTGCGTCCAATGATTTGACTGCCGACTTGCGGGTGGCCGCATCCGGCGACTGCAGGTCGGCGGTGGCGGCGACCAGCTCGAGAAGGGACCTGATTTCAGGATCGCTTTCATTCTTCAGCGCTTTTGCAATCAGCGGAGCCTGTGCGATATCCGCGCTCTTTTGCAAATCAAGCGCGGCCTCCAGCCTCAGCGCGCGATCCTTCGAAAACAATTTTAAACCGGACAACGCACGATCAACTGCGCCGCGCAGACGGTTATTGACGGTGATGCCTTCCAGGTCCTGGGGTACAGGGCCAGTGCGGCCGGTGGCCGGATTGAATGCATGGTCATCTTCCACAACGAAAACCTGGCCGTCCTTCGCGGCGTACAGCATGTCATTTCTGAGCGCATTCAATATCTTGAATGCGTCTTCATCGGCCAGTCCCGCGATTCGATTGACCGCTTCGATGCGTACATCGGGATCGTCGCCCGCCAGCGGCTTCAACAGCGCAGTGTCGATGGCGGAGTGAGCAAGCGTTGATTGAATGCAGAGCCAGCCTATCGCGAATAATTTTTTGAGACGTCTCATCTTCGGTCTCTTGATCAAGGCGGAAACATAAAAATCGAAAAGATCCGGACGAAAAAAAGCCGGGGTGAACAAGGGAGCCATGCCCCGGCTGGCAATTCGATCTGCAATCCGTTCAAATTCCCTGCCGGTAACCGCTCCGGGCGCCGACAGAGAGATAATCCATATTACATATTTTGCTTGGCTTCATTGCCGACAATGAATGGACTCCACGGCTGCGCACGGATCGGGCCTTTGGTTTTCCAGACCACGCTGAACTGGCCATCGCCCTTGATTTCGCCGATCATGACCGGCTTGTGCAAATGGTGGTTGGTCTTGTCCATCGTCAGCTCGAAGCCGGAAGGCGACTTGAAGGATTGGCCGCCCATCGCAGCGATGACCTTGTCGGTATCGGTCGTTTTGGCTTTCTCGACTGCCTGTTTCCACATATAGATGCCGACATAGGTTGCTTCCATCGGGTCGTTGGTCACAACCGTATTGGCGTTCGGCAGTTTCTTGGCAAGCGCATAGGCTTTCCATTTTTTGATGAACTCATTGTTGACCGGGTTTTTCACCGACTGAAAATAATTCCAGGCAGCCAGGTGTCCGAGCAGCGGCTTGGTATCGACACCGCGCAATTCTTCTTCACCGACCGAAAACGCGACGACCGGCACATCGGTCGCTTTCAAGCCGGCATTGCCCAGTTCCTTGTAGAACGGTACGTTGGAGTCACCGTTGATGGTGGAGATTACGGCGGTTTTTCCGCCGGCGGAGAATTTCTTGATGTTGGCAACAATGGTTTGATAGTCGGAGTGGCCGAACGGAGTATAAACCTCGTCGATGTCGCTATCTTTCACGCCTTTGGATTTCAGGAACGCGCGCAGAATCTTGTTGGTGGTGCGCGGATACACATAGTCGGTACCCAGCAGCACGAAGCGCTTGGCGCCGCCGCCTTCTTTCGACATCAGGTATTCCGTGGCCGGAATTGCCTGCTGGTTCGGCGCCGCGCCGGTGTAGAACACGTTCTTTTCCAGCTCTTCGCCTTCATACTGAACCGGATAGAACAACAAGCTGTTCAGTTCCTTGAAAACCGGCAGTACCGATTTGCGCGACACCGAGGTCCAGCAGCCGAACACGACCGCAACCTTGTCTTGCGTAATCAGCTGACGTGATTTTTCGGCAAACAGGGGCCAGTTCGATGCCGGATCGACGACGACAGGCTCAAGCATTTTGCCCATCACGCCGCCTTTGGCATTGATCTCTTCGATCGTCATCAACGCGACATCTTTCAGCGATGTTTCGGATATCGCCATGGTTCCGGACAGCGAATGGAGAATTCCTACCTTGATGGTGTCGGCGGCAAGCGCTTGCGGCATCCAGGCGGAGACGGCAGTGATCAAAACGCCGACGGCGGCGGTTTTCAAAAGAGTGCGACGGGACATAGTTGCTCCTACAGTTAGAGGGCCCAGAAAAGAGTGCAACAACCTGCAGAAGGACTGTTAGCAGAATGCATGCCATCGATCGGCCACCTATTTTCGTGCGTTATATAGATTGCATGATCGATCGTGGTGCGAATTTGGAATTATTTGGTGCTTTACATGCGGGATTTTGGATTTATGACGCAGTTCAGTGCATTATCGACAGTGACGCTGGTTTTTTGACTGAACGCCTTGCTTTAATCAATCCGGAGAGCGCCGTGCACGGCGACTTGTTATCATGACCTGTTCATGGCCTATTGATCGACGTTTTTACACCTTTAAATATGTTTGACTCTTTTTTCAAGCGATCCACCCGCAGTTCCCGTCCCGAGCAGACATCAAACAATACGGAAGAGCCGGATCATCGCGCCGCCGCCAGGCAAGCGGCTTTAGCCCGAGCCGAAGCACTGGCGGACGACGAGCCGGCTGCCGCCGATTTTGTTTTGCAATGCGAATTCGCCGATGCGCGTTTGAAGGCTGCGCATCATATTCATTCGAAGCCAGTGCTGGAACGTGTGGCGCAAGCGATGCGCAATGCCGATCGGCGAGTGGCGAAATTGATGCAGCAGCGGCTGGATGCGATGCTTGAACGGGAAGCTGACGCACAAAAAGCCGGTGAATGCGTGAAAGAAGCCCAGCGTTTGGCCGAGGAGCCTCAATTGATGCCCAATCAGGTGGCCGACCTGGACCGCGCATGGCAGGCAGTTGGCGATATTGCTCAAGCATTACGCAGTTCGTTCGACGATGTCCGCTCGATATTGCGTACACGCCTGGAGACACAAACTGCATTGCAGCGCGCGGTTATCGACGCGCACGCAAGATTGCAGCACCTGGCGCAGAGCGTGGCTGACACGCCGCATCTGCTGTCGCCCGCGCAGATTGCACAAACGATCGACGGCCTGGAGCAGGAGATGGCGCAACATTGCGCTGCACGTGAAGCGACGTCGCTGCCGAAAAATTTATTATCCGAATTCGGCCGGCAACTCCGGAGCCTCAAGCAAATATCGGCTTCAGTGGAAAATCGGCATGCGCTGATCGCCGCACGCGAAGCAATACTTGCCGGGTGGGAGGCAGCACGGCTTGCCGAATTGAAAGAGGACGTGTTGAAGCGGGCATGGCACGCGCTGCCTGCACTGCAGGACGAGGAAATGGCACCGTTCGACGCACGCTTCGATGCGCTGCTTGACCGCATTGATCAGTCGCGCCAGTCCAAACAGGCCGTCGTACGCGAGGCACGGCAGGATAAGCAACTGCATTTCACCGAAGCGTTGGACCGCATGGAAAAGGCGCTGGACGACGGCACGCTGCAAGTCGCTGCCGAACAGGACAAGACATTACGATCGATCGATTTGAAATCCTTGCGGCTGTCGGATGCGCAAACCTCGCAACTGGCAAAAGCGCGCAGCGAGTTGAGCCGCTTGCAGGATTGGGCAAAGTGGGGCGGCAATGTATCGCGTGCGGAATTGCTGAAAGCGGCAGAAGAATTGCCTGCCCGGCAGCACGGGGTATTGGAGCTGGCAAAAAAAGTGGGAAGCTTGCGCGAACGCTGGAAATCGCTGGATAACTCGGCCGGGCCTGCCGACAAGGAATTGTGGCAGCGCTTCGATGCGGCTTGCACGACGGCCTATGCGCCGGCCGCGGCACACTTCAAGAAAATGGCCGATGAGCGCCGCGATAATCTGGCGAAGGCGCAGGCTATCGTCGCAGAAATCAGGCAATTCGCCGGCAGTACCAATTGTGCGGATGAAGATCCAGGAGCCGTGGACTGGAAGGCGATTGCCGGCTATTGCGCACGCACGACTCAGCTTTGGCAGCGCCTTGGCCCGATCGACCGCAAGGAAAAAAAATCTGCCGATGCCGAGTTCGCCGCTGCGATGCGCGATCTGACGACGCCGCTGGCCGTCCAGCAGCAAATCGAAATAACACGTCGCGACAAAATGATTGCGGAAGCGAGCAGCTTGAATCCATCCGATCGCGGTGCGCTTGACCAATTGCAGAGGCTGCAGGAACGCTGGCAGGAACGGGCGAAGTCCATGCCGCTTGAGCGCAGCGACGAGCAGGCGTTATGGCAGCGTTTTCGGAGCGCATGCGATGCGGTGTTTGCCAAACGCAAGGAAATCGCGCGATCTGCGGATGTGGAGCGGCAGCAGCAGCTGCAAGCGAAACAGGCGCTATGCGCAACACTGGAGGCGGCGGCAAATGGTCCGCACGAAGCGATCCTGAAAATACTGCGTGAAGTCAACGACGCATGGAACAAAACCGCCCCGGTCCCTCGTGCCTCCGAGCGCCAGATCGAAGCCCGCTACCAGGCCGCAATAACGGCATTGCAAAAGCGGTTGGATGAAGCGCAGCGCTCGGCATTGGCAGCTCAAGTCAGCGCACTGCGCGGCAAGCTGGCATTGTGTCAAGCGATAGAAGGAAAAATTGCACGCAGCCAGGCGATGGATGACGGCGAACTGGCGCAGGCACAAACAGATTGGCAAGCTTTTCCCGCGCTTTCATCTGAATATGAAAATGTCCTGGATACGCGGTTCAATGCTGCGATTGCAGCATTGAAATCGGGAGACCGTCAATATGCAACGCTGCTCGAACAGAATCGTGCCGCGTTGGCGCAACAGGTATTGCGTCTTGAGATATTGCTGGGAATCGACAGTCCGCCCGAGCTGTCGCGGGAACGCCTGCAATTTCAGGTCGAGGTGCTGCAATCGTCATTGAAGGCGGCGCAGAAACCGGTGACGCAAGAGACCCGGTTGTTGCAATTGTGCGGCCTGCCTGCGTTGGCCGATCAGCAGATCGACAGGCGGATCAATCAAGTGCTTGCGCGCTCCAAAAGTACCTGAGACTGCCTGCGCCTGATCGCAGTCCGGCCGTGTTTCAACAGTGCAGCCAGGGACGGCGTGCAGCGGACAAGACTATGGCCGGCGCGAAGGAAAAGTCACCACGTGATCGGCGCCGAGCCGGATCCCGATTTTTTCGCCGATCGCATGATCATGGTGAGAAGGGACCAGTGCCAGCAGCGCCTGTCCGCTCGGCAGCTTCAGGGTATAGAGAAATTCGGCGCCGCGGAAGGCCTTGCGTACCACTTCCGCCTGCAGCGGGCTGGCATCGTCATGGATTACGTCGTCGTCGCGCAGCAGCACATCGACCAGTTGCGCATTTTTTTCATCGGTGGCGCAGACATCAACGCCTTGCCATAGCGGCAGGCTGCCCAGTTCGATATTTACCCGCTGATTCGGAAGATCGACCGTGCCTGGCATAAAAACGCCTTGGCCTATGAAGTCTGCGACAAACCGGTTGCCCGGGCGATGATAAAGATTGTAGGCTTTGTCCCACTGCACAATGGCGCCGTCCTGCATCACGCCGATATGGTCTGCAATCGCAAATGCTTCATGCTGGTCGTGCGTGACCAGCACTGCGGTCGTGCCGAGCTCTTTCAAAATGTCACGCACCTCGATTGCCAGGCGCTCGCGCAAGTCGATGTCGAGATTGGAAAAAGGCTCGTCCAGCAATAACAGGTCCGGCTTGGGGGCGAGCGCGCGGGCCAGTGCAACCCTCTGCTGCTGGCCGCCCGACAATTCATGCGGATATTGCCGGCCCTGTGCTGCCAGGCCGACCAGCGACAACAACCGGCCAACGCGCGCGCTGCGTTCCGGTGCCGATAATTTGCGCAAGCCGAAGCCGATATTGTCTGCCACCGACAGGTGCGGAAACAATGCGTAATCCTGAAACACAACGCCGACATGGCGCGTCTCGGGCGGCGCGGTCGTGCCTTTGGCACTCAGTTGCCGGCCGCCGAGCGCGATGCGGCCGTCTATCAGCGATTCAAAGCCGGCAATCGCCCGCAATACCGTCGTCTTGCCGCAGCCGGACGGTCCCAGCAGGCAGCCGATTTCTCCGCGCACCAGCGAGAACGACAGGCCGTGCACGATCTCATGGATTGCCCGGCCGAGCGGATAACCGACGCGGATCGATTCAACGGTGAGATAAGCGGAAGAATAAGCGGAAGACGGAACGATCGCGGTCATGACAGGTATATGCGTTTGGCAAGAAAATAATTGCAATGGTGTAATCTGCAATTGATTATAATTCTCATTCAGCATAATTGTGAAGTAAATCCGCGTTTCATGCCTCCCATATTCCGTGTCATCGCAGCGCAGCGCCAGGCGGGCGCGATTCACCCGTTACTCATTGCGTCGATGGCAATTGCCTTGCTGGTCGGCGTACCTGTCGTCGGGGTGTTGTCCAACCTGATTCTCGGGGCAGGTCCGGATACCAGCGGCGCCACGTTTTCCCATCTATGGGCTACCGTATTGCCGGAATATCTTGGCAACAGTTTTGCCATTGCGGCGATCGTAATGGTGCTGGCGGCGATCATCGGCATAGGTTGCGCGTGGCTGGTAACGGTATTCGAGTTTCCGGGTAAACGCCTGTTCGAATGGGCATTGGTGCTGCCACTGGCGATGCCGGCATATGTGGTCGCTTATGCCTATACCGATTTCCTGCAGTTTTCCGGGCCGGTGCAAACCGCATTGCGCGCGATGTTCGGCTGGCAGCCGCACCAATACTGGTTCCCCCAGATACGCTCGGTCGGCGGCGCCGGCGTCCTGCTAGCGCTGGTGTTATATCCGTATGTGTATTTGCTGGTGCGAAATGCGTTCCTGGAACGCAGTCCGCGCATGTGGGATGCCGCCCGCACTTTGGGGGCCGGTCCGTGGCAGGCATTTTTCAAAGTGAGTCTGCCGCTGGCACGTCCGGCTGCCGCTGCCGGCATCGCGCTGGCGCTGATGGAAACTCTTGCCGATTACGGCGCCGTTGCCTATTTCGGTGTGCCCACGCTGACGACCGGCATTTATAAATCATGGTACGCATTCTCCGACCGTACCGCCGCTGCGCAAATCGCCGCGGTGTTGCTGCTCGCAGTCATGGTGTTGATGTTTCTCGAGCAAAAGAGCCGTGGCAGGGCGCGCTATTATGCGGTCGGCGGGCGCACAGGCAAGCAGCCGGCACACCGGTTGCACGGCGGCGAAGCATGGGGAGCAGCTCTGTTTTGTGCGTTGCCGGTGCTGTTGGGTTTTCTTCTGCCAATGCTGATTTTGCTGCGCCTTTTATTGCGTGAAGACTCGCTGAATTTCAGTGCACGCTATCTCGGTTGGCTGCAAAACAGCATTGTGGCGGGTGGCCTGACGGCGTTCATCGCGATTGTCATTTGCCTGTTGCTGGCTTATGCGGCGCGCGTCAGCAAGAGCAGGCTTCAAGCCGCATGCAACCGCATCGTCAGCATGGGCTATGCGGTTCCCGGCGCGGTGATTGCGGTCGGTATCCTGATTCCGTTATCTCGTGTCGACGCATGGGGCGCCGATCATGGAATGACTTATATGTTGACGGGCAGTTTGCTGGCATTGATTTACGCATACCTGGTGCGTTTTCTGGCTGTGTCGTATCAGAGTGTCCAGGCAGGCCTGGCCAAGATCACGCCGACCATGGACGCCAGCGCGCGTAGCCTCGGACATGGCTTGGGTTCGATGTTGCTGCGGGTGCATACGCCATTGTTGTGGCGCAGCGTGCTGACGGCGGGCTTGCTGGTCTTCGTCGATGTGGTCAAGGAGTTGCCGGCGACGCTGACCATACGTCCTTTCAATTTTGATACGCTGGCCGTCATCACCTATCAGCTTGCATCGGATGAACGGCTGGCGGAGGCGGCGCTGCCGGCATTTACCATTGTGACGGTTGCACTCGTGCCGGTCGTGATACTGGCGCGGGCGATTGCAAGCGGGAAACGATAAGCGATAAGCCTGAAAGGCTTTCCGGACGCAAAACCAGCAAGACAAAGCAATCGCATTTGACTTCGGCCCCGTCGGTTCCGGATGGCCCATGTCCGGAACCGACAAAAAAGCCCCGGATTATCCGGGGCTTTCACGTTGGCATCCATCAGAAGGGCATGGATATCTTTGAACAATAATGCGGGCGAACCGCGAAAAATATTACTTCTTGGCAGAAGCGCTGGCGCGGCCATTGGCCTTGGCAGCGGCTTGGAACAACTGGTTGGTGGCGGTGTTCATGTTGGCCTCCAGCGCTTCAACAGCTTGTTTGGTGGTTTTGGCCACTTGCTCGTAGCCGGCGTTGGCATTGCCAATCGCGGATTTTACGAATGCAATCGCATTTTCCGAACCGGCCGGTGCATTCTTGCTTACTTCATCGACCAGTGCGGTCACCTTGCGAGTGGTTTCAGCGATCTGGACTTCAGCGGCCTTGGCGAATTCAGCTTGTGTGCTGGACGCAATGCTGGCCAGATGGCGGCTGTAGGCGAATGCCTTTTCAGCAGTCGGCTGCGCTTGCGCTGCCGAAAGAGCGAAAAATTCCTGTGGATCTTTGGCGGACAGCAATTGTTGAACATTTGCGGCGGACTCTTCCAACGAAGCCTTGGCGACATTCATGTTCAGGTCGATCATTTTCTCGACGCTTTCGAATGTCTTGTTGGTCAGTGCCGTAATCAAGGCAAGTTGCGCTTCAAAATTGGTTTTGGTTGCTGCTGAAATTTGTTCCGGAAATGAAAACATGAGGTTTCTCCTATTGGGATGAATGAGTTCTGCCATAAGTACAACGCCTACTTATATTGTGCACTGCAACAAAACAGATTGTATAGGATGATAAGGTTGTGTCAAGTACTTTTTATCGCGCTGCACAAAAGTGGTATTTACAATATTTATTTTTCTTGCAATACGTCACCATCCCGATTTCATTTCAGCAACGCCTGGGGGTGGCCAAGTCCGATTGCAGCCATGCTAAACTCGATACACTTTCTTATCCAATTTTCTTTCCCAGCTTGAAAGCCTTCTACAGCGACCACTTCGTGTTGCCGTTACCGGTCGGTCACCGTTTTCCGATGCAAAAATACCGGCTCATCCGGGAAGGTGCGCGCGCTGCGGTTCCTGATATTGAATTCCACGAAGCTCCTGTTACGACCGACGGCGTGCTGGCGCTCGCGCATCACCCGCGCTACATTCAATCCGTATCGGCCGGTACCTTGTCGGCGAGCGAGCAAAAAACGATCGGCTTCCCATGGACACCGGAAATGGTCGAACGTTCGCGCCGTTCCGTCGGTGCGACAATCGGTGCCTGTCGCGCAGCCATGGCGCAGGGCGTTGCGGTCAATCTGGCCGGCGGCACGCACCATGCTTATGCCGACCATGGAGAAGGGTTTTGCGTGTTCAACGACGCGGCGATCGCGGCACGCCTGATGCAAGCCGAACGCCATGTAAAACGGGTGGCGATTGTCGATCTCGATGTGCATCAAGGCAACGGCACTGCATCGATCCTGGCCAACGACGATTCGATTTTTACCTTGTCGGTGCATGGCGCGCAGAATTATCCGTTCAGGAAAGAGGTAAGCGATCTGGATGTGGCATTGCCGGACGGTACCGGCGACAATGAATATCTGACCGAATTGCGCGATGCGCTGGAAGAATTGTTCCGGCGTTTTGCGCCGCAGCTGATTATCTACCTGGCAGGCGCAGATCCGCATGCAGGAGACCGTTTGGGACGATTGAAATTAACGCTGGAAGGCCTTGCGGCGCGCGACCGCATGGTAATGGAGCAAGCGCATCAGCGGCGAATTCCAGTTGCGGTTACGATGGCGGGCGGGTACGGCAAGAGAATACAAGACACCGTTGCCGTGCATCTTCAGACTATCGCTATTGCCAGTCTTTATTTTGGCTCAACACAGGCGATCGCCGCCGTGTCAGCAGACAGCAGGGTATGAGTTCGGACTATATATGACCTCCATTGCAACACCAGCCGTTACCAATACAGATTTGCCGCCAAGCCCGTGGATTGCGGCGATGCCATTCATCTTCGTGGTGATCTGGAGCACCGGCTTCATCGTGGCCAAATTCGGTTTGCCGTATGCGCCGCCGCTGACTTTTTTGCTGCTGCGCTTCGCCGGTGTGCTGGCGGTGCTGCTGCCGGTCGTGGTGTTGATGCGGGCACCGTGGCCGGTCGGGCGGATACGGCATATTGCGGTTGCCGGCGTCCTGGTGCAGGCCGGTTATCTTGGTGGCGTGTGGTGCGCAATCAAGCTCGGCATGCCGGCGGGGTTGTCTGCACTGATCGTCGGCATGCAACCAATTCTGACCGCATTCGCCGCACCGTTTATCGGTGAATCGGTGCGCGGACGGCAATGGATCGGCCTGTTGTTCGGACTGTGCGGGGTTGCGCTGGTGGTCGCCAACAAAATTACGCTGATCGGCCTGTCATCGGGAAGTATTGCACTGTGCGTGTTGGCGCTGCTATCGATTACGCTGGGCACACTTTATCAAAAACGCTATTGCGCGCAGTTTGATTTACGTACCGGCACGATTATCCAGTTTGCGGCTTCGATGGCGGTGGTTTTGCCGTTTGCGATTGCGTTTGAACATTTCGATCTGGCGTTCAAGACGGTGCAATGGACGCCGCGCTTTATCGGTGCATTGCTGTGGTCGATTTTTGCGTTGTCGATCGGTGCGATTTTCTTGTTGTTTGCACTGATTCGCAAGAGTGCGGCAACCAGCGTCACCAGCCTGTTGTACCTGACTCCGCCAACCACGGCCCTGATGGCATGGGCAATGTTCGGCGAGGCGTTCAGCATCATCGGGATCGCAGGCATGGTCCTGGCGGTGATCGGCGTGGTCTTCGTGGTAAGAAAATAATGCGGGCGCAGGCAAAAAAGCGAAGCGAGTATCGGCATTTCCATACTATTACGACGCGCTGGATGGACAACGACGTTTATGGCCATGTCAATAACGTCGTCTATTACAGCTGGTTTGACACAGTGGTGAATCACTTCCTGGTCGCCAATGGCGTGCTCGACATCGGTCGCAGTCCGGTGATTGGCCTGGTGGTTGAAACACAGTGCAATTACTTTGCATCGGTCGCTTTTCCCGATCGTGTGACGGCCGGCATGTGCGTCACGAAAATCGGCAATTCAAGCGTGCAGTACGAAGTGGGCATCTTCCGCAACGACGAAGACATTGCCTCGGCTCAGGGCCATTTTGTGCACGTGTATGTAGACCGTGCCACCAACAAGCCGTGTGCGATTCCCGACACGATGCGGACGCTTCTGCAAGCAATTCAAACAAGGCAAAATCAATCGGTGCAGCCATGATCGAGACCAGTGAACAGAAAATCATTGATGCCGCGCTCATGTCGCGCCGTTCGATCCGCGCCTTCCTGTCAACGCCGGTAGCGCGCGACGATATCGAAGCAATCCTGCAGGTTGCGGCGCGCGCGCCATCGGGCACCAATACCCAGCCCTGGAAAGTTTACATACTGACCGGTGAAAAAAAGGAAAAACTGTCGGCTGAAATTCTCAATGCTTACCGCGATCCTGCATTGTCCAGGCAGCATATCCAGGAATATCATTACTATCCGCGTGAATGGGTGTCTCCTTACATAGACCGCCGCCGCAAAATCGGGTGGGATCTGTATTCTCTTCTGGGCATTACACGCAACGACAAGGCCAAGATGCAGGCGCAGCACGGCCGCAACTATGTATTCTTCGATGCGCCGGTGGGAATGATATTTACCATCGATCGGGTGATGGAACTGGGCTCCTGGCTCGACTACGGCATGTTTTTGCAAAACATCATGATTGCCGCCCGCGGCCGTGGCTTGGACACCTGTCCGCAAGCCGCATTCACCCAGTATCACAAGATTATTTCCGATGTGCTGGGATTGCCTGACGGTGAGCAGGTGGTGTGCGGCATGTCGCTCGGCTATGCCGATCCCGCCAGGATCGAAAACACACTGTTAACGGAGCGCGAACCGGTGTCGGGTTTCGCAAAATTTCTGGACTAGGCAAGCATCTGTGTCGTCTTCTGACAGGCTGTACGCGATTCGAACTTGCGGCCGACCGGTTAATATTTTATTAACTGTCTTGTCATGCTCGCCTGTCGGATGTCGTCATCTGCCGCCGGAATTGTCATGCATTTCCGGCTGAGCCGCATCAGGAGCAAAACATCGTTGTACTTGATCGACAAATGGTGGCAAACCAGAACATAAGGCTTTATTATCAGTTGAACTTATCGGTTCATCCAGGAGTTTGCTGCAAGTAAATCGGCATAATCCAGGGTTGAATATCCGCCCGGAGCAGTGGACGGCAAGGCAAAGGAAGGCTTTCGGTTTTATGAATAATCAGTTGGCGCAGGCGCATTCGAATCTGCTTCAGAATCTGCTTCATATACGGCCAGGCACTGAAATGGGGCAAGCTTTTCTCCGTTTCTCGGCAGCCTTGATATTGTGGATTTTGCTGATTGTTGCACAACTCTCCATACAGATTAAAGACCCCGGATCAGCAGCGATCGGCATCACCACTTACCTGGTTTTCGCATTCCTGTGGATAGGTGTGGCGAAGTTTTCACTTTTTAGCCTGGCAGCCCGGCGAATATTATCCATTGTTTTAGACCAGTTAATTTTATCTTTTGCTCTGGTGATGACGGGGGAGATAGCGGCAGCCATATTGTGGGCACCAGTCGTCGTTTCCATCGGAAACGGTCTGCGATACGGCAGTTTTTACGCGAAGTTGTCCTGCGCATCGGGTGTTGTGTTCATGGGCATTGCCTTGATGCTGTCGCCTTACTGGCGGACTGTTCCCTTTGTCTCCGCAGGGCTTCTGCTTTCCATGCTGGTTATTCCCTGGTACGCAATCATGCTGTCGGAGCGTATTGCACGCGACAGGCGGGAGATTGAGCTCCGCGCGGCGGAGATTGAGCTGGCGTCAAAGACGGATTCGCTGACAGGTATCCTGAATCGCTCCGGATTCGTTGATGCGCTTGATGCGCTGGTTGAAGACGTGAAAAGCCATGGCACGAAAGGTGCCGTGATGCTGTTGAATTTGGACGGATTTAAAGAAATCAATGATGCGTACGGCCACCTCGCCGGCGATGAGGTACTGAAGGAAGTCGCTGCCCGCTTGGAGCAGATGTTGCGCGTGTCGGACAAAGTCGCCCGAATCGGTGGAGATGAATTCGGAGTCGTAGTCCGTAATTTGACTACCGAGGCGAATGTCAAGCAATTGGCTCAGAAGATTCTTCATTCGATCAACGCAATTCGATTTTCTTCGTCGGCCAGTTTCCGGCTAGGTGCAAGCATCGGTATTTGTTTCTTGCCGGCTTCTTATATGACTGATTCTGAAGAAGTAATAAAAGTAGCGGACGAGTTGATGCGCAAAGCAAAAAAATCAGGGAAAAATCAGTTCAAGACATAAAGCGTTCTAGCTTCCCGATGAACAATCAGGGTTTCTTCGGCTAATTGAAAACCGCTACAAGGCCGGCCGGCGCGTGTTTTCGGCCTATTTCATCCGGTAGCGTTTGACGGCGTCTTCGTTCCAGGCCACACCGGTACCCGGCCGGTCGGAAATGACTGCGTTGCCGTTTTCGATGCGCATCGGCTCAGCCAGGATCGCGCTGGCCCAATCCACATATTCAAGCCAGTGGCAAGTCGGTGTCGCCGCCAGCAGGTGTGCGCTGACTTCGGGAAAGAGATGCGAAGACATCTCGATACCATGCGCGGCCGCGAGCGACGCGGCGCGCATCCAGCCGGTCACGCCGCCAATGCGCTCCAGGTCGGGCATGACGAAGTCCGACGCGCCCGCGATGAGCGCCTGTTCCATCGCGTGCGGCTGCGAAAAGTTCTCGCCGATCTGCACCGGCGTGGCGAGCTCGCGCGCGAGCCTGGCACAGCCGCGGTAATCGTCGTGCCGGATCGGCTCTTCAATCCAGTAGATGCCCTCACCATCGAGCGCACGGCCGCGCCGAATCGCTTCTGCCACGCTCAACGCCTGGTTGTAGTCGGTCATGAGCGCGACATGATCGGGCAGGCGCTCGCGCACGGCGCGCACTGCGGCGAGGTCGGCTTCCAGCGTCGGATAGCCCAGCCGCAGCTTCACCGCCCGAAATCCTCCCGCGAGCAATTTTTCCGCCTCGTCCGCCGCGGCCTCGGGCGCCATCAGGCCCAGGCCGTTGCTGTTGTAGGCCGGGATCGCGTGCGGCGCACCGCCGAGCAGCGCGACAAGCGGCTTTCCGGCAGCTATTGCCAGCGCATCCCAGCACGCGACGTCGAACCCGGCCATGGCCATGCGCACGGTGCCCTGCACGCCGATCAGCGTGAAGCGCCGCGCAAGCTTTGTCCACAGGTCCACCGGCGCCACCGGTTCGCCCTTGACGGTGGAGAGCACTTCCCCGAGCAGGGCGGCGATTGCCACCGCGGCAGCGGGCACGTAACAGAACAGGTAGGCATGTCCGGTGATGCCTTCCTCGGTCTCCAGGTCGATCAGCAACAGCGGTGCCGAGCGCAGTGTCGCGGCGCTGGTGCCCAGCGGAAAACTCATCGGCACTTCGACCCCGACGGCGCGGATCGAGCGGATCGTGAGTCGCGGCGCAGTCATATTATTTTTTCCCGGAGGCGGTGCGCTCCCTGCGGTCGCCGGCAGCGTGCAGGGCGAGGATGTCGCAGACCGCGCTGTTGGCCGGTGTGGGGACGCCTTTGGCGCGGCCGAGCTGCACCACGCCGCCACTCAGCCAGTTCACTTCCAGCGGATTGTTGCGCTCCAGGTCGTGGTGCATGGAGGAGGTCATGTCCTCGGGCAGGCTGTCTGCGAACGCAAGGCGGTTCTCGGCGAAATCCTCCGGCAGTGCGACGCCGTGGGCGCGGCCCACGGCGACCACCTCGTTCATCACCTGCAGCAGGAAGGCGCGGCTTTGCGGGTTGCTGCGGATCGGCCCCAGCGGCATGCGCATCGACGTGGTGGTTGCCGACAAGCCGACCAGGAACACGTACTTTTCCCAGATCGATCTGCGCACGTCGGCGCTGAGCTCGGATTTGACGCCTGCGCGCAGCAGCGCTTCGTGCAGAAATTCGGCTCGCGCCGACTTGCGGCCATCGTACTCGCCCAGCACGATGCGCTGCATGGTACCCGTTTGATGGATCACGCCCGGCTTCGAGATGGTGGTGGCAACATAGCCGACGCCGCCCATCACCGCCGAATCGCCGAGTTCGCGCCGCAGGATGTCGTCCTTGATCACGCCGTTCTGCAGCGAGAGCACGCCGGTATCGGGCCCGATCAGGGGTTTGATCGCGCGCGCAGCCGCTTCGGTGTCCCAAAGCTTCACCGAAAGGATGACTAGGTCAACCGGTCCCAGCGTGGATGGATCGTCTGTAACGCGCACTTTGGGCAGGTGGATGTTGCCTTGCGGCTCGTTCTCGATCAACAAGCCGTGCTCGCGCATCGCGGCAAGATGCGCGCCGCGTGCGACAAAGCTGACGTCGTAGCCGGCCTGTGCGAGCCTGCCGCCGAAAAAACCGCCTACACCGCCTGAACCCATCATTGCTATCTTCATGGATACTCCTCTTTTTATTCATTATACTTTTCTACTCGCTGACTGTGCCGATACGTAATCCAGTCCGTCAATTGGCGCCCAAAATTTCAGCAGTTGAAAATTTCACTTGCGGGCGACTTTTTACGAGAGGTTTTGCACCCCGCCGAGTTAGGATTGCTAACAACAAGGATGGGAGTGTTGACGTGCTGTTTGGGCCCCGTCCAGGAAGTCGTTCACTTTCAATGATGACGCAGGGCGGCGGGAAATTCCGGCATCGATCGGACTCTGTCTTGGGCATGCGTCCAAATTCGAAGGCGCCTGGCCGTCGCGCAGCTGGGCAAGCATTTTCTGATCGAACTTCCAGGCTGCGCGCTGCGCATCCACTTCCTGATGTTCGGTATCTGCCGCATCGAGGAGTGCTGGAACAGCCTGCTGCGGAGTTTTACCTTGGCGCAGAGTATTCCCAAACCGAATATCAGATATCGAAAGTCGTGATTGGACTTATATCGGAGCGACTCCTAAACTGAAGTCAATGTAATAACTTCTAAGGAGCGCGTGTGATGTCTGCGACAACTATTTCAACTCATTTTCCTAGTGGCAAACCGTTTGCAAAAACTCTCTTTGCATTCGTTTCCATGCTATTCATGGTGAACCTGCGTGAATCGCTTGATGTGGCGACAACCGCAAAAGAATCAGACGCCGCCTGGGCGTGGGGTCTCTGACTGCCGCAATGGTCGGCTTCGGATTCCGGAAAGCCGGCAAGCCCGTCTTGGAAGACTTGTCCGAATGGATGAGGCGAAGCGGGCGACTAACCTAACTGATGCAAGCGGTACCTGATCGAATGGTGCGCGGTGAGGTTGCGTCTGAAGTCGCGTCATGACTCGCCAAGACTATTTGAAGATTTTCATCATTGGCATTTGACCAATTCGAGTTGGGCGACCCAGAGGTCGCCGCCCGATTTTTATGCGGCCTGCACGGTGTCGCGAGTAGCATGACCGTGCTGGTGGACAGCTATTTCGGCTGCGTCCTGTCAAGTCCCGCAAATTGCCGATTACGCAAGCAGGCCGAAGACATGCTCACTATGCGCATGCACCGGCCTTGGCAAACGTTTCGTCAGTCAGCTTATCTGGCAGGTTGACCGGCCAGTGTCGTGCGGTCCGCGTGTGACGCACTTTCTTGCACCGGCAATGCACTTGCCTCCATCTGAGCCTGCCGCATCGGTCGCAACACGAACCAGGCCATCAACGCCGCAGCGCCATTCATGATACTTGCCACGATAAAGACCGCGTGCCAGCTGCCGGTAGCGGTAGCGAGCACGCTTGACAGCGGCACCAGCAGAGAGGCGGTACCCTTGGCGGTATACATCATGCCGGCGTTCGACGCCGCGTATTTGGAACCGAATGTGTCGGCAACCGTAGACGGGAACAGACTGTAAATTTCGCCCCACGCAAAGAACACGATACCTGTCAGGATCACGAACGCGACAGGATCCCGGCCATAGTGATACAGGCACAGGATGCCGACCGCTTCAATCGCAAAAGCAATGAACATTGTCTTTTCGCGCCCGATCTGATCAGACACCCAGCCAAAGAACGGGCGCGTGACTCCGTTGAGCACACGGTCGATTGCGAGCGCGAAAGTCAATGCCGGCAATACCAATCCCATGATGTTGACCGGTATGTCATAAATTTTAAAGTCCTTGGCGATCGGACCGAGTTGAGCCGTGGCCATCAAACCGCCGGCCGCCACCATGACGAACATGGCATACATTACCCAGAACACGGGTTTGCGCAGCACTTCGCTCGGCTTGTACTCGCGACGGGATTGCTGCACCTTGGCGACGGGGCCGCCTTTTTTATGCTCCGGCGCCCTGACCAGGAACAAGGAGATCAGCACGACGATGATGCCTTGGCCGACGCCGAAATACAGGAAGGCTGCCTGGTAGCCTTTGGACGCGATCATCGACGCGATCGGAATGACTGTGATCGCCGAACCCGCGCCAAAACCCGCTGCGGTCAATCCCGCCGCCAAGCCGCGCCGATCCGGGAACCATTTCAACGCATTGCCTACGCAAGTGCCGTAAACCGCTCCGGCGCCGATTCCGCTGATCGCAGCGGCGATGTAAAGCATTGGGAGTGTGTCGGCGACGGAATTAAGTATCCAGCCGAGACCGCATAGAAGACCGCCTACGAGGACAACAGGGCGAGGGCCGAACCGATCGACAAAATATCCTTCGATCGGAACCAGCCATGTCTCGGTCAATACGAAAATCGAAAAGGCGACCTGAATGGCCGCTCTGCTCCAATGATATTTGTCGGCTATCGGGTTGACGAACAACGTCCAGCCGTACTGCAAATTGGCGATCATCGCCATGCAGACGATGCCCATGATAAGTTGCATCCATCGATACGATGCCGGCTTGTCTGCCGGCGTCAGTGCACCTGCTTGTTTCATTTCATGTCTCCTTGATATGTAACTGGTAGGGTTTTTTATTTTTTTGGTTTGGAATACTTCAAATAGCCGAATAAGCAAATATGCAATGTATCTCGGCCTTATACCAGCGTTACCGCAGTCACGGCTGCAACCAGCGCTTCAATCCGTCCGTGCATTCCAAAACTAATGCCTTGCTCATGCCGTCTCCTTTTTGTATTGATTACTGATTCTGACC